>CAJFOF010000059.1 GCA_904395885.1 uncultured Lachnospiraceae bacterium | reverse complement strand
TATTTTGCGGTTTTCAGATACCTCCCTATGTTTGGCCTGGTGATTGCCTTTAAGGATTACGACATCTTTAAAGGCATCTGGGCCAGCGAGTGGGTGGGCCTGAAGAACTTTAGAGAATTGTTCCATTCGTCCGATTTCTGGAATGTTTTGACCAACACACTGAAGATCAGTTTTGCCAAAATAGTCATCGGTTTCCCGATTCCTATTATCCTGGCAATCCTGCTGAATGAGATGAGGAGCGTCAGGTTCAAGAAAGTGATCCAGACGCTCTTGTACCTTCCTCATTTCCTGTCATGGGTGGTAATCGGCGGAATCATGCTGAATCTGTTTTCGCCGGTCTTCGGCCTGGCAGGGGAATTTTTCAGGGCAACGGGTATAGAGCCGATGAATATTCTGGCTCAGAAAAGTACGATCTTCGGCGTTGTGATCGCATCGGATGTATGGAAAGAATGCGGGTGGAGCACCATTATTTTCCTGGCGGCGCTGACCCAGGTGGACGCCAGCCTGTATGAGGCGGCAAAGATGGACGGGGCCAACCGCTTTAAGCAGATGATCTACATTACACTGCCGGCTATTTCGGGAGTGATCATCCTGCTTTTGATCCTGCGGATAGGAAAAATCATGAATGCAGGATTTGAGCAGATCCTGGTGCTGCAAAATGCGGTGACGAGGGAGAGCATTGATATCTTTGACACCTATGTGTACCGGGAAGGACTTCAGCGGGGAGAGTACAGCTTTTCATCCACCGTTGATATGTTTAAATCGGTAGTGGCCTTTATCATGGTAGTAGGAGCTGACAAGATCAGCAAAAAATTTGGTGAGGAGGGATTATTCTGATGAAACGGAAAAAGAAAAAGCTGTCGGTCTTCTCCGTGCTGAATTATGGATTCTTCGTTATATTAGGGGTGATCATGCTCTATCCGTTCTGGTACGTGGTCATGTACTCATTCAGTGATCCCTCTAAGACCTCTCTTTCCAGTTTGTATCTGATTCCCAACGGTTTTTCTCTGGAAACTTACCGGTACGCCTTTAAAAAGGAGATTCTGCTGACCGGATTCTTAAATTCCGTGTTCCTGGCAGTGGTGGGGACAGCGTTGGATATGGTGTTTTCCGTCCTTCTGGCCTATCCCCTGTCCAGAGAAAACTTTCCGGGAAAGAAATTTATCCATGGCTACGTGATCTTCCCAATGCTGTTCAGCGGGGGAATGATTCCCACCTACCTGGTAATCAAAAACCTTGGCCTGCTGAATTCCCTCTGGTCCCTGATCGGGGTTTCGCTGGTCAATGTATATAATATGCTGATCCTGTGCAGATTTTTCAAAGGGATCCCCCAGTCGCTCATCGAATCAGCCAGGATTGACGGCTGTAATGAGTTCGGTATTCTGACAAAGATTGTCCTTCCCCTTTCAAAGGCTGTTCTGGCTACCATTTCTCTTTTCTATGCGGTTCAGCACTGGAATGGATTTCTGGAGGCAACAATCTACATTAACAATGACAACAAAAAGCCGCTGCAGGTAGTTTTGAGGGATATCATCCAGATGGTTGCCGCTGACTTAAGCGGTGGGGATAGTCTCTTTATGAACCCGGAAAACTTCAAAATGGCGACCATCGTGATTACGGTTCTGCCCATCATCTGCGTGTACCCGTTCCTGCAGAAGCACTTTACCCAGGGCGTGATGCTGGGAGCGGTCAAGGGGTGACAATATGGACAAGAAAAGAAATCTGCTGCTGGTCATGACCGATCACCAGAGATACGATACGATTTTTATGCGGCAGTGCGGCCGTGAGGTGACGCCCAATCTGAACCGTCTGGCAGAGCAGGGAACTCTCTATGAGCGGGCCTACACTGCCTGCCCCCTGTGTGTTCCGGCGCGAACAGCTCTGGCAACGGGGATCTATCCTACGCAGACAGGAGTGGTTTACAACGACTGGGAGGACAGAACCGCGGTTTCGGCAGAAACCATGCACGACCTGCTAAAGCAGGCCGGCTACCGGGTCGGCCATGTGGGCGTTGACCACATCCGGGTGAATCCTCCTATGAGAGAACGGGGGTATGACTATTTCAGCAGCCAGGCAGAGTATGAGGATTACGCAAAAAAACAGGGCTATATTTTAAAAGAGCCAGAGGATATCCGGTACGTTATGGAAGCCTGTGACGGAAAGCTGTGCTCAGAGGGCTACAGCGGAACCAGAACCAGCATATGGAACCATCCGCTGGAAGAATTTAAGGATTACTTTTTCTTAAAGCAGGCAGAAGAGTTTCTGGCCAGCCAGGAGGACGACAGGCCCTTTGCGCTTTTTGTCTATCTGTGGGCGCCCCATCCGCCTCTGAGGGTTCCGGAACCTTTTGCCAGCATGTACCCTCCGTCCAGAATATCCTTGCCGGATAATATAGGGATCCCGGCAGAGAATGAGCCGGCATCCCGCCGGCGCGGCGCGGCGGCGCAACTGGCAGAGGGTGTTTCCGATGAAGAATGGCGGCAGGTGTGGGCGTCCTACCTGGGACTGGTCTCACTGGCGGATGACATTGTGGGGAAATTGCTGAGCAGCCTTGAGATCTCAGGAAAGAGCGAAGACACTGTGGTAGTGTTTACGGCAGATCACGGAGATAATCTGGGACAGCACAGTATGTATCAGAAGATGGAAATGTATGAGTCCTGCATCCGCATCCCACTGATCATCCGGGAACCGGGACAGGAGCATGAGAGAGTCGGGAAACTGGTGTCCCATCTGGATCTGATGCCAACGGTGTGCAGCCTGGCAGGCATTGACGGAAGCCGGTATGAAGGGATCTCTTTGCTGGGAAGAGGCGGCAGAGAAAGAATACCGTCAGACCGGGCGATCTTTTCCCAGTATTCAGGTACCTACGGGTACGGTTTTATTCGCAGGGCCATGGTGACAGAGCGGGACAAATATGTATTTGATGAAGACGGAGGCATTGAATGTTACAATCTGGAAAAAGACGGAGAGGAGATGTATAATTTAGGAAACGATCCGGCTTATGCAGAACGGATCCGGGATATGCACGAAATATGCAAGAGATTTCATAAACAGCACGGAGACTATTTCTGCTGGGAAGAGGCGGAGAAAAAAGGCGAAAATCCCAGTGGGGGATGACCGTATACAGGGACCATGGAAGAAAGCGGGGAGATAGTATGGACAAATTAAACAGCAGGGTATTTTACAAAATGTATTTAACCAATACAGTACTTATGGTGGTATTTGTCGGCATACTCGCCCTGATCAGCAGTCACTTCAGCTCAAAATTTGTATTGGACAAGATTACGGATTTTAACCGGCAGACCATCGAAGACAGGGGGGAAGTGCTGGAAGATAAGCTTCGCCAGATGAACGACCTGTCGGATGCAGCGGTTGCCAGCGATGAGGTGATCCGGCTGATGCTGACGGAAAAGGATCAGTACATTTCTCCGCTGGTTATGCAGGAAATCATTCAGGATTTGAAGATCATACGAGACAATTATACGTTGGTAGATGAGATCAGTCTGGTGGACTATGAAAGAGAGATGGTCATCAATAGCCAGAGCAAACTGTCTCTGAGAGAGACGATCTACCGCGACGCCATAGACTGGGAACCTTTGTCATTCCACTCTGACTCTGGGAGAGTCTCTATTCTGTACACAAAAAACTGGAGACCGGTTCAGAGAGAAGCCGATTTCAGCATTGTCCTGGAGATCAACCAGGAGGCCTTTCAGGAAAATCTGTTTATTCCCTTTGAGGATCTGCGGGAGTATGTCGTCACAGGCGACGGAGCTATCCTGTCAGAAGCGGGCCTTGTTGAGGAACTCCAAGATGGATGGGAACAGATCGAGGGCGAGGAATATGGAAATGCGGCCGCGGGCCTTACGGCCTACGTCCATCAGATCAATGGCGGCGGAGGTTCTGTAGCCGGAGTTTGGGACAATGCACAATTGAGAAAAGAAGCGGGTCGTATTGTATATAAGATCATTGGGATCTGTGTCGCAATCATTGCCATTGCCAGCCTGATTCTTTATTTTTCTGCTCTGTCCTTTTATAAGCCTTTAAGGAAGCTGAAAGAGCGGGTTTCAGAGATGAAGCCTGCCGGGAAAGGAGAGGTCGGCCGGAACCCGGATAAGAAAGAAAACAATGAATTCCAGTTTATTGAATCCGCCATCCATTCCCTGCAGGATGAAAAACAGCAAATCAAAGAGAAATACGAGGAATCTGTTCCGGTTATTACTCAAAATGTCAGCAGCCGTCTGATCACAGAGGGGTACGAGGAGGAGGCATTCAGCCATCTTCTGGGCGTCCTGGGATATGAAATGAGAGGAAGCCAATATGTGCTGCTCATTGCGGAGTGCAAAAATCGGGGAGAAATCCATGCCCTGGGGGAACGCCTCAATGAACTGATCCGAAAAGACGGCATGGAAGCTCTTTATTTTGAAAAGAATGTTGGTCAGGGTACTTTCCTGATCAATACCGATCTCCCTTACAAAAATTTTATAGAGCAGGTGGAAATATGGAAGCAGGAGACCTCAAAAGTCGTATCGACCTGGTGTCTGAGCGATTACTTTGCCAACAGAAGCAATATGAATCTGGTTTACTGGGAGACGGTAGAACGACTGAAGAAAAAATTTTTTAAAGAAGAAAATGCGATTATCTACGGGACATCTGCCAAGGAAGAAAAAGAAGGGCAGGTCTCCAATATCAAAATCGAACAAAAGCTGCTGGCCTGCATCAAAGAGGGAAAGGATGGGGAGTCAGAAGAGATTCTTCACGATTTTACCAGGGAGCTCTCCAACACGCAACTGGAAATACAGTATACGGTATTCATCTATTTTTCTATCTGCAGCAAACTGATCCAGGATTTAAAGAGCTTTGACGTGGCCTTATCCAAGGAGTACGATGAAAAGGCTGTTTTCCAGGAACTGTTTCAGGGAGAAAATATTTATGATCTGGAGAAGACGACCCTGAAGGTGATCCGGACACTGGCAGAAAAATTCCAGGAGAAGGAGCCGGTTCACTCAGCCAGCGTAAAGAAGGCCATTGAATTTATAGAGGAAAATTACCACAGGGATCTGACTCTTGAAGATATTGCCAATGAAGTCTATCTGACGACCATATATTTAAGCAATCTTTTTAAGAAGGAGACAGGGTGCACGGTGATGGAGTACGTCACCAGACTGAGAATGAAAGAGGCCAGGGAGCTGCTGTCCCAGAGTCCGGCCATCAAGATAAAAGATATTGCAGAGCGGCTGGGCTACCGGAACGTCCAGAGCTTTATCCGATATTTCAAGATCTATTACGGAGTGACCCCTGTGGAATTCAGACGAAACAGAAAACATGAGACACATGGAGGTAAAGATGATCAATAGAAAGAGGACTCTGTCTTTAGAGGGGAACTATCAGGGGAAAACGGTTTATATGGATATATTTAGCAGTCGGAACCGGGTGATATCCAAATATTCAGATGTCTCCCCCTACGCGGTTGGAGACTACGGCTCCATACAGAACGAGCAGGTGTCCAACGATAAAGAAGAGGAAACAGAAGAGAAGAGAGAGATCTGGTACCCGGTGGTGGATATAGTGCTGGATGATTCGATGTGCGGCGTTGCCGCCGTCGCGGGAAGTGGCCGCTTTCAGATGAATCAGACGCCGGCAGAGGAACTGGACGGGGAGAAAGAGATTGAATATTCCAGAGAAAAACTGGAAGACTGGGAAAACAATTTTTTGGCCAGCGGTTCTGCGGCGTTAAAGAACTTTTGGATCAGAAAGAGGTGCACTGTTTCAGGCGGAAGAGTGGAAGAGGCGGTTCGCTTCCTGTCGGATGACTGGGAAGGGGAGATTGAATTCTGGGCGGAGGATTCCGGTGCCAGGGAGGTACTGTACCGGGAATCGGTCAAACTGAAAGGAAACCGGCTGTCTGAAAATCCCGGCGAATCGCCTGACGACAGATACTGGAATGCCCTCAGAGCATCGGTCGATTACATATTAAAAAGCCAGGTGCAGAAAAAGGACAGCATCTACTATCAGGGACTACATTTGTTTTACGACCACGACGCAAAAACCTTCCGCCAGCCGTCATGGGTGTGGACCTGGGGACCGGCGATCAGCGCGCTGCTGGATGCTGCTGAAATGCCGGAGGTTACCAAAGTGTACCCCAGGGAGACTCTGTATCAGGCGGCGAGAGAAATCGGGGAGGCGACGCTGCGGTTTCAGCTAAAGGATCCCGACAGCCCTGCTTACGGGTTAGTGTACTGCAGGCGGGACTACAATCTCAAGATCAAGCGGGGGTATATGGAATTTCTCTCTCCGCCGGACTCTCTGTTTATGGCCGGATGGGGCTGGATGCCTCTGTACGCCAAAACGGGCGAGAAAAAATACCTGGAGGCCACAAAGCTGATGGTGGAGCAGACCTGGCGAATCCTTCAGACCAATGACGACATCATCGAGCAGGACTATATGATGCCGGACAACAAGTGGAAAGACTGGATCCTGGATGAGGCAGGATTTGGCATGAAGGCTTTTGCTGAGCTTTACAAGGCTGAACCGGACGAAAAATACCGCCAATGGGGGAAGATCTACATTGATCAGATCCTTAACTGCTTTGAGCGGGAGGACGGTCTCTGGGACAGGATGTGGACCAGGAGCACGAAGACGGTATGGGAGATTTCTTATTATACCAGGGCTATGGGATGGGCCATGGAAGGCCTTCTGTCCTCCTATCAGCTATTAGAGGACAAAGTGTATCTGCAGAAAGCGGAAAAAATGGCCAGGGCTATGATGAGCTATCAGAACGAAGACGGAAGCTGGTATTTCAAATTTGACAGAGGGGCTGAGCACACCGGGATCTCTGAAAAGGGAACTGCCTACTGGAGCGGCCTTCTCTACCGGCTGTATGACGCCACCCAGAACCCGGAATACAGAGAGGCGGCCCGGAAGGCTCTCGATTGGTGCGTGGAAAATCAGTACCTGGGTGAAGACTCGGATGGATGGGGAGGAATCATTGGCAGGACGCCTTCCTCCGGTATTATCTACAGAAGGTTTTTTGACCTGTCCTGCACCTACACCAGTGCCTTTTTTGCAGACGCCCTGGTGAGAGGGTGGAAACACAGAAAATAAAAGGAGATTTTTTAAATTGTCATAACATAGATTATTGTCCGTCCCTTTGAGAAATGTTATAATAATCCTGAACCGAAAAAATGCGGTAAAGGAGGTACTACGCCATGAAAAAACTGAATTCGGTAGCATTTGAAGAATATGTAGAGAATGACGGGGAGACTTGCCTGGTGATCTTTTCCAGGAAGAGCTGCCATGTGTGCCAGGGCGTGCACGCGGTTCTGGAGGATCTCGAGGGGGATTATAAAGGCAAGATGCCCTTTTATGAAGTAGATGTAGAAGAAGAGCCGGCATTATTTGAAAAAATGATGATGAAAGGCGTTCCTCAGGTCGTAATCTTTGACAATGGCGATCCGGTGGAGAAGCTGGCCGGAAACCACGAAGAAGATGACTATATCGATGCTATTGAAAAGTATATTGGATAAGGAGGCTGTAAGCGATGGGACTTTATAGTGTTTACCCAATGGGGACAACAATCTATGATCCGGAAAAAGCATGGAATGGCTATACGCTGATGCAGTGCCAGGGAATCGGCGCAATTTTGGTAGATATGAACGGCAATGTGGTGAAGTGCTGGAAAGGTGTTCAGGGCTTCCCCAACAAACTGCTTCCAGGCGGCTATCTGATGGGCAGCCTGGGGCTGAGGGATCCTAAATTTGGCTATCAGGATCAGACCGACCTGGTGCAGGTGGACTGGGACGGCAAAGTGGTATGGAAGTTCGACAAAAAAGAACTGGTAGATGATGACGGGGACAAGAGATGGATTGCCCGCCAGCACCATGATTTCCAGAGAGAAGGCAACCCTGTCGGCTATTACGTTCCGGGGATGGAGTGCAAGACTGACAGCGGCAACACATTGATCCTGTGCCATGAGGATGTCTACAACAAGAGGATCAGCGAGCACCGTCTGCTGGACGACGTCTTTATCGAGGTAGACTGGGACGGCAACATTGTCTGGGAGTGGCATGCCAACAAGCATTTTGCAGAGCTGGGCTTTGACGAGATCGCGAAAAACGTGCTGGCCCGCAATCCCAACAACCATGAAAACGGCGGCGGCCAGGGCGACTGGCTCCACATCAATTCCATGAGCCTTTTAGGTCCTAACAAGTGGTACGATGCAGGGGATGAGCGCTTCAATCCGGAGAACATTATCTGGGATGCCCGAGAGGCAAATATTCTGGCGATCATCAGCAAGAAGACCGGAAAGATCGTATGGCAGATCGGACCGGACTTTACCAAGAGCAAAGAACTCCGCATCATGGGGCAGATCATCGGACAGCACCATTGCCATATGATCCCCAAGGGGCTTCCGGGCGAGGGCAACATCCTGGTATTTGACAACGGCGGATGGGCCGGATATGGAATGCCAAGCCGCACCAGCAGGGACGGCACCAAGGCGGATATCCGCGACCATTCCCGCATCCTTGAGTTCGACCCGGTTACTCTTGAGGTTGTCTGGGAATTCAAGGGACTTGCCTTCGGCGGCATGCTGGGCCTGGTGGCAAATTCCAAGTTCTACAGCCCGCTGATCAGCTCTGCCCAGAGGCTTCCAAACGGAAACACCCTGATCACAGAGGGATGCTACATGAGAATGTTTGAAGTCACTCCGGATAAAGAGGTGGTTTGGGAATTCATTGCACCGTTTAAAAACATGAGAGAGATGGTGTACCGCGCTTATCGTTATCCTTATGACTATGTACCTCAGGTAGAAAAGCCGGTGGAGACACCTGTAAAGAGACTGGACTGCCATGATTTCCGCGTGCCGGGTGCTTCAGACAGCGAGATCAGGGAAATGACAGAAGTAGAAGGAACCCTGGGTTATAACTTTAAGATTGACGCCTGCGTGACAGACGGACAGGTGTAAAAAAGAATCAAAAACAGGCGGAGCTTGTTGAGAGCTTCGCCTGTATGGATGCCGCTGCAATTCCGGTAATGTGTCGTCATGCCGGGGCAGCGGCTTTTCTTTATTTTTTCTTTTTGTCTGTCTCAGGGACTTCCTCGCGAAGCTGGTCTGCAAGCATTTCAATCATCTGCTTTTTTAGATACACATCAAAAGACAGCTCGCAGATAAAGGCGAACAGCCGGAGATATTCCTGCTCGTCTTCAGGGGCGTCCTGGAACGTGTCAGAAGCTACCTGGAATTTTTCCTTAATGTCAGCCTTCAGGTTTTCCATCTGCCGGTCCTCCAGAGAGAACACTTCATTGTAGATTCGTTCCAGCGACAGTTTGCCGTCCCCGGAGAACTGGCCGCCGGTGATGGGGCGGAACAGCTCTTCAATGTCATTGAAAGACAGCAGATTTTTAAAATAGTATATAAAAATGAGCATCAGCATGTGCTCTTTGGTGTACTTCTTCTTTAAAGGCGGGGGAAGAAGGTTGTTCTTCGCATAATTGTTGATCATCGTTTTAGTCAGAACTTTGTCCTCCGGGTAGCGTTTCATCCGGGCCAGGTGCTCATCCATAAACGTTGTAACCTGATCCATATATAAAGGAATATCCGGAATAGAACCTGACTTGATATAGGACAGGCTGTCCAGATAGGAAAATAAATCCTGAAGTCGTTCATCATTTGTCTTTTTCATATCGTCACCTCTCTGCTATATTATATAGTATTAAAAACTAGATGACAAGAGGGAAATCAAAGTTCTTTTTGCGATTTGAAAACGGCATTTGCCAAAGAACGAGGATATGGTATAATAACCGCAACGCGGTTATTATACCTGTGCATACCGGTTTCTGCGTTTACCGCAGAAAACCGGGCGCTAAATTCTGCCGGAGGCTATCATGGCCCGCAGGGCCATGGTATAATGAGCCTTGCAGAGCTCCGTGCTTGCACAGGTTTCTGCGTTCACCGCAGAAGTTAATAATGCTGACAGAAATAAAGGAGATAGATATGAGCATTTATGATACGTTAAACCCGGCTCAGAAAGAGGCGGTTTTTTATACAGAAGGGCCGCTTTTAGTGTTGGCTGGAGCGGGTTCTGGAAAAACCAGGGTGCTGACCCACAGGGTGGTTTATCTGATAGAAGAGAAGGGAATCAATCCCTGGAATATTATGGCAATTACATTTACCAATAAGGCTGCAGGCGAGATGAGGGAAAGGGTCGATAAGCTGGTCAGCTTTGGTGCCGAGAGTGTTTGGGTCAGCACATTCCATTCCTCCTGTGTCCGGATCCTCAGGCGGCACATCGAGGCATTGGGATATTCTTCCGACTTTACGATTTACGACAGTGACGACCAGAAGACTTTGATGAAACAGGTGCTGAAAAAGCTGGACGTAGATACCAAACTGTACAAGGAACGATCAATGTTGGGACAGATCTCTTCTGCAAAAGATCAGCTTATCACACCGGAAGAGATGGAGCTGAACGCCGGCAGCGATATCAGACAGAAAAAAACGGCTCAGATCTACAAGGCCTATCAGGATGAGCTGAAGAAGAACAATGCTCTGGACTTTGACGATCTGATTGTAAAGACGGTAGAGCTTTTTGAAAACAATCCAGAAGTTCTGAATTACTACCAGGAGCGTTTCCGCTACATAATGGTGGATGAGTATCAGGACACCAATTACGCCCAGTTCAAGCTGGTGAGCCTTTTGGCAAAAAAATACCGGAATCTCTGCGTAGTTGGAGATGACGATCAGTCAATCTATAAATTCAGAGGAGCGGATGTTCGCAATATCCTGGATTTTGAGGAAGCCTTTCCAGGGACGAAGGTGATCAAGCTGGAGCAGAATTACCGATCCACTCAAAACATTCTGAACGCCGCCAACGAGGTGATTCGCCACAACCGGGACCGGAAAAGCAAAACACTTTGGACGGCCAACGGCGAAGGGGGACTGGTAAAGGTCCGTCAGTACAATACTGCAGAGGAGGAGGCCGACGCCATCGCCCGTTCCATGCGGAATACAGGGCGCCCATGGAAGGAAATTGCGGTACTTTACCGGACGAACGCCCAGTCCCGGCTTCTTGAAGAGAGGTGTATTGCCCACAACATACCGTACCGGCTGGTAGGCGGAGTCAACTTCTACCAGCGGAAAGAGATCAAGGACATCCTGGCTTATTTGAAAACGATAGCCAACGGAGTGGACGATCTGGCAGTACAGCGCATTGTCAATGTCCCCAAAAGAGGAATCGGAGCGACCACGCTGGGAAGGGTAACAGTCTTTGCCTCCGAGCATGGGATGAGCTTGTACGATGCGCTGAAAGAATCACGGATGGTTCCCGGAATCGGCAAAGCCGTCGGGAAGATCGGAGGCTTTATAGAGCAGATTGAAAATTTTAAAAGGCTGGAGAAGGAAGGCTATACCATCAAGGAGCTGATCGGGGCGATTCTGGAGGACACCGGCTATCAGAAAGAACTGGAGGCGGATGGGGAAGTAGAAGCCCAGACCCGTATGGAGAACATTGAAGAATTGATTAACAAAGCAGTCAGCTACGAAAACGAGAGTGAAGCGCCTAATTTGGGAGAATTTTTGGAAGAAGTCGCTCTGGTGGCCGATATTGACCGGATGGACGACTCAGAAGAGCGGGTCACGCTGATGACGCTGCATAGCGCAAAAGGTCTGGAATTTCCGCTGGTGTATCTGGCGGGAATGGAAGACGGACTGTTTCCTGGCATGATGGCGATTTCGGCTGACGACCGTTCTGAGCTGGAGGAAGAGCGAAGGCTGTGCTATGTGGGAATCACCAGGGCAAAAGAAGAATTGGTGATGACCAGCTCGCGGCTCAGGATGGTAAACGGGGAGACCCGATATTACAAGATCAGCCGCTTTGTGGAAGAAATTCCGGAAAATCTGATGGACAAAGAGCTTCTGCAGCCCAGATTTTCTAATTCTGGCTGGAGTTTTTCCGATGATGAGGACGAAGGCGGTCTGCCCTGGAATCAGAATCAGGACCGTTCCGGCAGTTTCGGAGGCAGAAATGCAGGCGGTTTTGGCGCTGGAGGCTCTGGAACAGACAGTTTCAGCGCCGGAAGCGGAAAAGGATGGGGCAGAGGCGGAGGAAACCTGGGCGGAGGTTTTCATGGCGGATTCAGCCCAGACTCTTCCAACGCATACGCTTCCAAAAACGTATCCTTCGGAAAGACGCCAGGGTTTGGAAAAGCCTTTACCGTGGCAAAGGCTGATTCCCTGGAATACAAAGAAGGTGACCGTGTCCGTCACATTAAATTCGGAGATGGCACTGTGACTGCGATCAAGGACGGGGGAAAGGACTATGAGGTCACAGTTGAGTTTGACAAAGCAGGTGTAAAAAAGATGTTTGCTTCCTTCGCAAAATTAAAATGCCTGTCAGGAGAGTGACTGTTTTAAATTTGTTTTGGGACACGCCGCAGTTATGTACATCATTTTTGCAATTTTGCATAAAATAAGATAGAAAAAAAGTGAATTTAATGGTATACTAGTAAAAACCAGATTGCCATATATAAAGTGATATCAAGAAAGGACGGGAATTATATGAGCAGATTTGATTTGATGGGGAAAGAAGCAAAAGACGCTTTGGGGAGGATGGAAGAAATGATAAACGCTACGAAGATCAATGAACTTCTTCACAAGAGAGAAGAGGAAGAAAAGAAGAAAAACTGTATTTTGTGGATATTAGCTATCATCGGTGCAGTAGCAGCCGTAGCCGGAATTGCTTATGCTGTATACCGTTTCTTTACGCCGGATTATCTGGAAGATTTTGAGGACGATTTCGACGATGACTTTGACGATGACTTCTTTGAGGACGAGGAAGAGGAGAAGACTGAAGACAAAGAAGGCGCCGACGCCTGAGGATTTTGCCTGTAGGGCAAAGTATAAAATTGTATAAATAAGGGCGATTTGTGGAATTGGCTCTTTGATTGCGAAACAGAAGCTGCGGTATGTGTTGTTGAGACACGGCCGCAGCTTTTTGCATGGCAAAATTTTGCGCCGATGTCCAGGGAAAATAATTTCTGGTCCCATGAAGTTGCAGCGGCAGGGGAATTATGTTATAAATAAAAGTACTTTGCAGGCCGGAACCGGTTGGAGGCAGGCTGAAAGGGTTTATGCCTGGCAAATGATGTTATCAAATGTGAAAAGGAGAGCCGTCCGTGAAAAAGGGTGATATTTTAGAAGGAATTGTGGAGAAAATAGATTTCCCCAACAAGGGGATTATTTCTGTGGGGGAAGAGAAAGTCGTTGTAAAAAATGCCCTTCCCGGACAGAAAATTCAGTTCGTCATCACAAAGAAACGAAAGGGAAAGGCGGAGGGACGACTTCTCCAGATCTCAGAGCGTTCGCCCAGAGAGTGGGGAACCGATCAGTGGGCAAGGGAAGTCTGCCCGCACTTTGAAGTCTGCGGAGGTTGCCTTTACCAGAGTCTTCCGTATGAAGAACAACTCACCATAAAAAAAGAGCAGGTAAAGTCTCTGATTGACAGCGTCTGCCAGAATCCGAATTACGAATTTCAGGGAATCAAGGCAAGCCCGCTGGAAAAAGGTTATCGGAACAAAATGGAATTTTCCTTTGGGGATGAAGTCAAAGGTGGTCCTTTGGCCCTGGGAATGCACAAGAGAGGCAGTTTCTACGATATTGTCTCGACGCCGGACTGCCGGATCGTCCATCCGGATTTTTGCCGGATTCTGACCGCCACTAGGGAGTACTTTGCAGAGAAAAATATTGAATTTTACAAAAAACTGTCCCACACCGGCTACCTGCGCCATCTGCTGGTGCGGCGCGCAGTAAAGACCGGGGAGATTCTGGTTTCTCTGGTGACCACCAGCCAGTTCCAGGGAGATGAAGCGCTTCTGCTGGAGGACTGGAAAGAATGCCTGCTGTCTCTGGAGCTGGAGGGAAGTTTGGCAGGCATCCTCCACACCCTCAATGACAGCCTGGCTGATGTGGTGCAGAGTGACAGCACCCGGATTCTTTACGGAAGAGATTTTTTTTATGAGGAGCTTTTGGGACTTCGCTTTAAAATTTCTCCCTTCTCCTTTTTTCAAACCAATTCTCTGGGGGCCGAGGTTCTCTACGAGACAGCCCGCAGCTATGTAGGGGAAACCAGGGACAAAGTAGTATTTGACCTGTACAGCGGGACGGGGACCATCGCCCAGATTTTAGCTCCAGTGGCAAAAAAAGTCGTAGGCGTGGAGATTGTGGAGGAAGCGGTGGAAGCCGCCCGGATCAATGCCAGAGACAACGGCCTGGATAACTGTGAATTTATCGCCGGCGATGTTCTAAAGGTCATTGACAATCTGGAAGAGAAGCCAGATCTTATCGTGGTGGATCCGCCCAGGGACGGCATCCATCCCAAGGCGATCGGCAAGATCATTGATTACCATGTTGCCAAAATTGTCTATATATCCTGCAAGCCCACCAGCCTGGTGCGGGACCTTGAAATTTTCCAGGCAGAGGGATATCAAGTGGAGAAGGCGTGCTGCGTAGATATGTTCCCGGGAACCGGAAATTGTGAGGTGGTGGCGCTTCTGACATATTGCGGCGATAAGAGGGAAAGTGCGGTGGAGTAAACCGCTGGAAATTGAGTTTTTGAGGAGAATTTTAGAAAAGAGTTTTAGATGAAACCGAGGCGAAAACGGTGCGAAAAGCGGCCGTTTTTGGCCTCGGTTTATTTACTAATCAGACCACCGACAATACCATTTGTTTGTTTTGCTAGTAGTTTTTAAATATTCTGATAATATTTAAAAAATATTCAATTTTTGGGGAAATAAAAAACTGGGAATAGGTTGATGACCTTGAAAAAGGGAAGCGTATATGATAGGATAAAGAAAATTAAATGGAAGAAAACGCTGTAAGAATTGTAGCTAGAAGAAGTTAGGCGCTTTGTCGGGTAAAAGTTACATAATTTGGTTTTGAAGAATTGCAAAGTATTAAAATGTATACAAATAGATATAGAAGGCTGCCAATTTTGGTGGCCTTTTCTGTAAATAAATGAAAATAGTGATTATAAGAGGTAAAATAAACTATTAAATGGATAAAGTATCTGTATTATAATCAGATAAAAGCTATAATGTACCAATAGTAAATGAGCTGGAGTCTTGTGTCCAGAAAGCCCAAAATATAAGTAATCGTGAAATAAAAGCAATATGGGAGAGAAGTGGAGAAATAAGGAAAGAAGCTAGCTAAGGTTACTAATTGAGAGACTGGCAATGGGGAATTATAGAGCAGTAAATAGGAGTGATGAAGTCTGTATATTGGATTAGATGATGAAGGGCATCCGGTTCGCCAGAAAGATTTGGATTCAATACAGTTGAAAATCGCCGACCGAATTAAAAATAATATTCTTCCCTCTACTATGGGGCTATTCGATATCGTGACGGAAGTGATTGAGGAGGTGTCAGTAATAAAGATACTGGTTTCCAGCGGATTGGAAAAGCCATATTACATTAAAAGTCAGGGAATGTCTCCATCTGGGTGTTTTACAAGGGTCGGGACATCCACCCAGCCTATGACGACGGCAATGATTGATGAACTATATGCGAAGCGCATCCACGCGACATTAAGAAATATTCAATCTCCCCGTCAAGATCTGAGTTTCTCTCAGCTAAAGATATATTATCAAGAGCGGGGACTGGAACTAAATCAGCGTTTTGCAAATACTCTGGAATTGCTTACCCCAGATGGGAAATATAATTATATTGCATATCTGCTGGCCGATGAAAATGGAGTCTCGATTAAAGTGGCGAAATATGCCGGGGCAGATAAAGTGGATTTGATAGAGAATGAGGAATATGGGTATTGCTCTCTTATCAAGGTATAGAGGATTTCTTTAGCTGCAGCAGTATGCCCAGAAATAGAGAACTGATGAGGGTATTTAAAGATGTAGGCTTGGTTGAACAGCTTGGATCAGGTATGAGCAGGATATTAAAAGCCTATCCGAAAGATATTTTTAAAATTTCAGAGCATTTCATTAAAGTTGTATTTCCATTTACTGAGATGCTACAAACACAAACTGTTACGAATGGCGATATAAATGGCGATATAAATGGCGATATAAATAATGACAGTGAAAAAGTATTGGAGATATTGATTCAAAGGCCGGACATTACTGCAAAGGAATTAAGTAAAGTACTGGCATTCAGTACCCGGAAAGTTAGTCGTATAATGAAGACATTGAAAGAAACAGGGAAAATTATACGTATTGGCTCAAATAAAAAAGGATATTGGAGAATAAATGAATAAAGTTCTATAATTCTGACAAATGCAAAATTTATGAAAAGACAAAAATCAGGTTTCTGCCAAGACCCAACTCCGCCTTCTGGCAATCCGAATCACCACTTCCACAAATTGTGAAGTGGTGGCGCTTCTGGTGTATTGCGGCGGCGGGAAAAGAAAAACTTATTAAAATACAGAGGAGATAAAACAATGCGTATGAAAGAGGAATGCCTGATCTGTAAAGCACCCCTGGAATATCTGAATGAAGATGTGGAAATGGAGTGTGAGCTGTGCCATAAAAAAGAAAAGAGCAAAACCAGATGTGTAAATGGTCATTATGTGTGCAATGAATGCCATATGCGGGGGATCGACAGCCTGGTAGGGATATGTATGGGAGAGACATCTAAAAATCCGGCAGTGATCCTTAATCACATGATGTCTCAGCCGTTTTGCCATATGCACGGGCCGGAGCATCATATCATGGTAGGAATGGCGCTTCTGACGGCTTATAAAAATTCTGGAGGGGATCTTGATCTTGCAAAGGCGTTGGGTGAGATGAATAGCAGAGGGCAAACGGTGCCGGGAGGGGCGTGCGGTTTTTGGGGCGCCTGCGGTGCCGGGATCAGTACGGGAATGTTTGTTTCCATCGTTACTGGTTCTACGCCTTTGGGAAAAGAGAATTTCGGACTTTCTCACAAGATGACTGCCAGCGCATTGGGAGCAATCGGGGAAGTAGGAGGCCCCCGGTGCTGTAAGCGGGATTCTTATCTTTCGATTCTTCAGGCAGTTGATTTTGTAAAAGAAAACCTGGGAATCTGTATGGAGCGGCCGGAGATTCGCTGTTCTTACAGCAATCAGAATAATCAGTGTATTGGAAAACGCTGTCCGTTTTGTAAAAAGAGAAGAAAGATTGCTTTTATCTGTGTTCATAATTCCTGCAGAAGCCAGATCGCGGAAGCACTGGGCAAGAAATATTTGTCCGATTTTTGCGATTGCTATTCTGCAGGAACAGAGACCAGGCCGCAGATCAATCAGGATGCGGTGAGGCTGATGAGACGGGAATATGGGATTGATATGGAAAAGGACCAGTATTCAAAACTGTTTCAGGAGATACCGGAGGCGGATCTTTATGTATCTATGGGGTGCAATGTGGCATGCCCCAATATTCCTGGAAAAGAGGTAATTAACTGGGGATTGGAGGATCCGACAGGAAAGGACGACAATGTTTTTATGGATGTTATCCGGCAGATAGAGGAAAAGATACGGGATTTAAGAGAACAGGATTTTTGACAAAATCAGGGAAAACGTTAATAGATAAACGTTAAGTTGAAGATAAAACTGAGGTGCTGGGAAAGTCTGGCAGCCGGTTGACCCTGCCCCGCGGCTGTGTTATCATTTTTTAAACGGAGGTGGAGCGTGTGAAGACAAAAGACAAGTTGCTTTCTCTTTTAGAAGAGAACAGAGGGAGCTACTTTTCTGGGGAGGAGATCGCTGAGAAGCTGTCTGTCACTCGGGCTGCCGTGTGGAAGGCAGTGAAAAGTCTGAGAGAAGAGGGATATCAAATCGACGCGGTTCAGAATAAAGGTTATTGTCTCGCTGTACAAACAGATATTTTGTCTTCACAGGGGATCCGCAAATATCTGGGGCCAGTGTGCAAGGATTTAGAGCTGGAGATCCTGGCGGAGGTGGATTCTACGAATGCCTGGATCCGGCAAAAGGCAGCCGTTGGCGCTGAAGAAGGCTGTACGATAATCGCCAATGAACAGACATGCGGAAAGGGACGATGGGGACGGAGCTTTTATTCCCCGGCCGGAACCGGTATTTATATGAGTATTCTGCTTCGGCCCCAGGGCTGGTCTCCGGAGAAAGCGGTAAGACTTACCACCATGGCCGCCGTGTCAGCGTGTGAGGCGGCGGAGGAGATTTCCGGTGAAAAGGCGGAGATCAAATGGGTGAATGATATCTATATGCGAGGGAAAAAAGTCAGCGGAATTCTCACGGAAGCCTCTTTCAGCCTGGAGAGCGGCTGTGTAGATTACGCGGTCCTGGGAATCGGTTTTAATGTATACAAACCGGAAGGAGGATTCCCTGAAGAGCTGAAGCACACAGCCGGGGCTGTTTTTGACAGCCGGCAGAATGACGGGAAGAACCGGCTGGCAGCAGAGTTTTTGAACCGTTTTATGCAATATTATACCGCCCGGGATATGTCGGAATATAAAAGTCGGTACCGGGAGAGAAGCATGGTAATCGGGAAAGAAATCAGCGTCGTCTTGCCCGGCGGCAGTAAAAAGGGAGTCGCGCTGGATGTGGACGAGGAGTGCCGTCTGGTTGTTCGATTGGAAGACGGAAAGCTGGAAAGGCTTTCGTCGGGGGAGATCAGCATTCGTGTTAACCTTGATTTTGCGGAATAAAGGTGATAATATAAGGAGAAAATCGACAGAAAATAGCGATTTTTTGTAGCTTGTAGAGAAAATATAAATAGATATAATAGGAATAATGAAAAAAAACGGAAATTGGCTTGACGCCAGACTGAATATACCGGAAGAGGCAAGAAACATCATAGTAAGGCAGAGACTTCTGGATGAAATCGAGAAAGAAAAAGCGCGCATCATCGTCCTGTACGGACCAATGGGGTATGGAAAAACTTCTCTTTTAGCTTCATGGTGCCATTTAAACAAGCGCCAGACTGCGTGGTGCAGAATTGTGGAAGAGGACAGTGATCCTAGAACGCTAGCCGGGGATCTGGCGGCGGCTGTTTGCAGGATATATCCGGGGTTAAGTTTTAATGCGGCTCAAATACTGGAAAGAAGCAAGACAGAGTCTGGTACTGGAAATTTGGCCTGCGAATTTGGCAAGGCAGTCTACCAAGAGCTGGGAACATCGGGAGGGCAGTCTCTGGATATCATATTGGACGATTTTCACAAAATCAGCGGCGATGAGTCAGGCCATTTTCTGGCTTCGCTGATTTCAGAGATGCCGGAGCAGGTGCGTTTGCTGATCGCAACCAGAGGCGAGATTCCCGGCTTTGCTCTGCGCCATCTTCCCAATGGAAACTGCCGGTTGTTTTGCAGTCAGAATCTTTCCCTGACAGTGGAGGAAATAGAAGGAGAGGCAAGAAGAAAGCAGATATTAGGTCAGACAGAACAGGTGGCTCTGGATGTGTGGAGACGGACGCTTGGCTGGCCGGCGGGTGTGACAATGCTTTTCTTTGCTTTGCAGAATGTGACCGTAACGGAAGAAGCAGTGATCGATAGGCTGTGCTCATCCCCGGTAATGAAAGCACTGGTGAGAAGCGAACTTGTATCCTGTCAGCCTGAGGAGATTCAACAGTTTATGATCGCCATATCGCCCTTTGACAGGTTGGAGGAAGGGCTATGTGCTTATGTGATGAGTGAAAACAGAACACGGGAAAAACTTTACTGGTTGTTCCGGAGAGGGCTGACTTTTCAGGAGAAGGCCGGAATTGAGAAGTATGGCTGGAACCCTACAGCCGTCCTTGGTATGATGGCATGATGGGGTGGAGCTGTATACGGCTGATAGCGGATCAGGAGAAAGGAGCATTGGAACTTCTGGAACAGATTCTTCACACCCCCGATGGAAAAGATCTGGAAAGTCCATCTGGCTGGCAGGTGGTTTTCAAGACAGAGGCGGCAAATTTGATAGGAATTTTGACTTCCTGCAACAGCCTCCAGTGGAGCGCCATCCTGGCACGGCTGGATCAGGAAGATTCCCAGGACGGATTTGCAGAAAGCCTGTGCGCGGCAAAACTGATTTTGTCTGGAAATATAAATTCTCTAGAGATTCCCGGCCTTTTGAAACGGCTGGATAGTGAAACTCAGACGGCCTGCCATGCGAAAGCACGGGTGGAAGGCGGTTATTTGCTAGCTGCACAAGGAGCCTGGGAGGAGGCCGGTCGCCAGATATGTATGGGAGTTGAGGCTCTTGACAGGATGAAACTCGTTCTTTCCCAGGATGGAGGAGAGAAGGCCCATCAAATATATCAGATTTATGCAATTTTCAGAAAAAATCTACAGGAAACAGCACATGGCGTCCATCTGACGGCGTCAAGCTTCGGACAATTCAAGATCAGCGTCCTGTAAACCGGACAGGAAATTAGATGGAGAACGAGAAAGGCCAGGGAGTGCATGGCATTTTTGCTGCATCATGAGGGTAAAGGCGTTACCAGAGAAGAGCTGATCGATGCTCTGTGGGATGAAGAAAATCGCCCTAAAAACGAAATCGTTGCTCTCCATAATATTTTATCCAGCATCCGAAAGAGTTTTGCCGATTTTGATGAGGAGATTATTGTTTTTCAAGATAAGAAATATTATGTAAAACAGGGACTTATATATACAGATATTGGGGTAGCGAAGGAGATAATAGCGGCAGTTCGAAGCCGTGAATTTGAGAAGCTGCTCGTTTGGGAAAATTTGACAGAATTTTTCGCAGAGGGTTCCTACTTAGATAATGTTGAGGGGCAGTGGGTGCTCCAGGATCGATATTATTATGAGCGATATTTTTATGAAGGTCTGGTAGGACTTGGAACCTGTCATATGGAGCGGGGGGAGTTTATTAGAGCTGAGCACTGCATGCGGCAGGCGCTGAACCTGGAACCCTACGGCTTTTCTGCTATTACCGGTCTCATGGACTGTTATGGAAAAATGGGAGACGAATTTCGGCTAACTCATTTTTATCGGGAACTTTTGGAAAACGCGGAACCGGAGTTTTGTCGGGATCTGAAAGAAGAACTAAAGGGGCCTTATGGCAAAAACAGAGAGCTTTGCAGGAGGGGTTATGGGAAGACGTCTTGAGGAGGTAGGATTTCTGGAGCTGGCTTTATACGGGAAACATCTGTATGAAACCGACTGTCAGACTGTGTGGAATCCCTTCCCAGAATATTCAGCAGAAGAACTGGGAGACTTTTGGGAAAAGAGACGGGAAAAAGTCTGGCTTCAGGGAACAATCGGATTGCTGAGCCGGAAGCTGGAATTGAAGGAACCTGAAAGTTACCTGGTTTTTCTGACATTTCTTCTGGAAACGGACCGGGACTTTGCCGCTGCTTATTCCTGTCTGGACAGTGAAAGCGGCGAGCATGGAGTCAGTCGGAGACTGGCTGCGGAGCTGTACCGGTACCATCAGGGAGAACAGTAAGATGTTGGGGACGTATGCTGTCAGGATCAACAGTGTATTTACCTGGGACGATCTGGTGGTGGAGGACGGAGTGCGCCGCCAGATGGAGCATATCTGCAACCAGATAAAATACAGAAGCATTGTGGCAGATGACTGGGATTTCTACAAAAAATCTCCCTACGGACGGGGAATCTGTGCACTCTTTTACGGATCTCCTGGTACAGGAAAGACGATGGCGGTTCAGGTCATTGCCAATGAGCTGGGACTGGACCTCTACCGTATCGATCTCTCTCAGATGGTCAGCAAATACATCGGGGAGACAGAAAAAAACATATCCAGCCTCTTTGAGCGGGCAAAGGATATCAACGCCCTGCTCTTCTTTGACGAGGCAGATGCCTTTTTTGCCAAGCGCTCGGATGTTTCCGACTCAAATGACAGAAACGCCAATGCTGAGACGGCCCATCTGCTCCAGAAGCTGGAAGAATACGAGGGGATCACGATCCTTGCCACCAATCTGAAGGAAAATATCGATGAGGCCTTTCGCAGGAGAATTCGTTTTATGATCCATTTCCGGCTGCCGGATGCAGATGTGAGGAGAACGCTGTGGCACAAGATGTTTCCACCGCAGGCTCCCCTGGAGGAGGATGTGGATCTGGACTTTTTTGCAGAGCAGTTTGAACTTTCAGGGAGCGCGATCAAAGAGATCGTGTTCAATGCGGCGTATATGGCCGCGGCGGAACACGGATCCATTGGAAATCGCCATATCATCGAGGCGTTGAAATTAAACTTTCAGGCACTTTGGGACAGAGGAGGATATAGCGAACCTGAATCAGTTTCTCGTCAGCCTCCGCCAGAACCAGAATGAGAGCGAAGAGAAAGAAAATCTGAAACGTTACCAGGGGGCTGAGATCTCGGAGCAGACCAGAACAGATGAGATGGAGTATTCTCACTGGGAGATTTTGGAGCGGCTGAAAAAGATGCAGGGATCTCCGATTGAAGCGATCGTATCTTCCTATATTTCGATGGGAGGAGGCAAGGAATACATTGAGTCGGACTTTTTGCAGGTTACGCCCAGATCCCTTTTAGAATATGAGAAAAACCATATTCATGGGGAAGCCTGGGACAAACATAATGAGCGAATTACTGGAATTATGCATGTGCGCTCTCAGGGCCTGGAAGCAGTGACCAGTGAGTATGAAAAAATGGTTGACAGCTCGGGAAAGACAATTTTTGGAGCAAATTTCTATAAAGCGGATACGTTAAAAGAGTATGTACTTCCGCGCCTTACGCCGGGGTTTATCAAAGAGAGGGAAGGAGGATTTTTGGTTGCCAGAGCAGCGGATATTGACAACAGGCTGACTATTATCAGCAGAGGAATGGCTGACAATGTATCTTCCGAAGACCAGGAGGCAGCCTTTAGGGAATACATAGAATCAGGGACCCGGTTCGGCAAAAGAAAATGGGACTGGCTGGGGGCAAACACTATGGTCAGGGATAAGGCTAAGGAGTTGGCGGGTGATGAAAATTACAGCGGCCCGGCAGCCCTGGAAACTTTTGTGACAGGGAAGATAAATGAATACAAGGAAAAAATGGATAATCTTAATCGACCAGTCAGAGTCTTAAATAAGGCTATTGACGAGCTGACAGAGATGATCAGCACAAGCCAGGGAGCCATAGATGAGTTGGAGGCAATTCAGCGGGATCCCAGGGGATTTTTTTCCACGCAGGATCTGACCGACAATGTTCTGACAGATGTGGGAGAACAGTACGATACCTTGGAACAGGCAGTTAATACCCAGAAACCTCTCCCAGAAGATTTGCAGAATAATATTGATAACCTGGTGCTTACAGATGAGATCCCAGAGATCGATCTGGATCAGCTCTTGGGGCTTTAGAGAGAGCTTGTAAAGCCGCGCAGTCTTTGCATCTGAAAAGATGTGGAGGATTGCGCGGCTTTTTATCTAAAATTGATGAAAATCAATATATTTTTATTGTTTTTCAATAAAAATATATTGATTTTCATTGGAAGCTGTGGTATTCTTTTCCTGAAATGAATAGCAAAGTTTGCAAGGAGGAGATGCTGATGAACTGGTCTCACAAAAATTCGATATTTCTTACCAAGATATTCATCATCCTGTTCTGTGCTGCCTATTTGGCAGTGGTGGCGGCCTGCCCGTTCCTCGTCGGGCTGTATCTGGCATCCAGCTATACCGCGGCTGGCCTGTCGCCGGTTCCCTTTATGACGACAATCTATATCTGTGCAGTTCCCGTGGGGGTGATCCTGTGGAAGCTGTGGAAGCTGATCGGAAACATCGGCCAGGAGGAAATTTTTACCGATGAAAATATTTCCTGTCTGCGGTGGATTTCCTGGATGTGCTTCGCAGTGGCCGCCGTTACTCTGGCATCATCGTTCTATTACCTGTTCTGGGGGATTGCCTCTGGCCTGACGGTTTTTATGGGGCTGCTGATCCGGGTGATCAAAAACACTTTTGAGCGGGCGAAGGAACTGAAAGACGAGAATGACTTTACAATCTAGGAGGGATGGATATGCCGATTGTGGTAAATTTAGATGTGATGATGGCGAAGCGGAAAATTTCTTCCGGTGAGCTGGCGGAAAAGATCGGGATCACCCAGGCAAATTTGTCCATCCTGAAGACGGGAAAGGCAAAGGCTGTCAGATTTTCCACACTGGAGGAGATCTGCAGGGTCCTGGATTGCCAGCCGGGGGATATCTTAGAGTACCGGAAAGAGGAATAGGAGACAGAGAGGAGGAATCTGCAGATGGAAAATCAGGAACGTGAGAAATTGCCCTATATTCCCAGAACGGAGCAATGGGCACTGGGAATCATGACTTTGCTGGCCGGATATCTGTATTCGGAAATGCTTTACGGAGAACGTTTCAGGTCGTTTCCCCTGGCCGTTTGGCCGTGGGAGGCGCTGCTGGCGGCCTTCACTGTGATTTTTATAGCAACTGGCCTGTTTTACGGGTATAAGAATGGAAAAAGGATGGACTGGTCGTCCAACATCTATCTGATTTTTACCGCCGCAGCCGGACTCTGGGTGGCCCTCTGGGGAGGGGACAGCCGGCAGGACATCTGCCCTTATGTGGTCCTTTTCCTTCATGGGGCTGGGGTCTACTGGGTTCTGGCCCTGTCAGGAAACCGGCTGGACGGCCGGCTGGATGAGCGGGGGCTGGCGGACCTGCTGAGGGGATTTGTCCTCCTGCCGTTCGGATATTTCGGCAGGTGGTTTGCCGCCCTGGCCAACTTCTTTCGGGGGATCCTGGCGGTGAAAACCAGGCACAACCGGACCGCCTGGCAGGCGGCGGCAGGCATCCTGCTGAGCATACCGGTTGCCTGCATTGTGGTTCCGCTTCTGATGGGGGCGGATGAGAACTTTAACAGAATCGTGACCCAGGTGGCGGGAAGCCTTTTTTCCTGGATCGGCTCTTTGTGGAACGGCCAGAGAGTGATGGTGTGGGTGCTGGCGCTGCTGATCTGCTGCTATCTCTTCGGCCTCTTCTACGGGGCGTTTGGGACGGAAAAAGGGGAAACGCCGGGAAGGCGTGCCCTTCCGCCTGCCATGCTGACGGCTTTTCTGGCTATGTTTCTGGCTCTGTACGGGATCTTCTTTCTGATCAAGCTGGCGGAGGTTCCGCAGTCCCTGGGGGACATCAGAACAGGGGAACTGCTGAGAAGCACTTACGCGAGAGAGGGATTTTTTGAGCTGTGCTGGATCGCGTCGATCAATTTCGCCATTTTTGCCCTTGTAAACTGGTACTGGCCGGAAGGAACCAGGGAGAACCGAGGTCTGAAGGTTAAAAAGGTCTGCCTTACGGTGCTGGGGATTCAGACTCTGGCATTCATTTTACTGGCGCTGTTTCGAATGGGATTTTATATTGCTGGATTTGGCCTGACTTTTAAGCGGGTATTTACCACCTGGTTTATGATCGTTCTCCTGGTGACCTTTGTTCTAATGACAGCGGGGAACTGGAGAAAACTGGAAGCCTTCAGGCTTTCGGTGCTGTTCGGCTGTATCACGTTCCTGATACTGGCCTACAGCAATATTCCGGCGTGGACGGCGGGATGACGGCGGAAAAATCCGGTATTCATCCTGAAAAATCGCACAAAAACATTGATAAAACTGCCTGAAGCCGATAAAATGGGTACAGAACGCTGGTGTCTGAGGGTGATCCCGGACATCGAAGTTGTGGACGACAGATACAGAAAAAGGAGCAAGGCGATATGGCAGAGAAATACAACCTGATACAATCGATTAAGACCGCTGTCAGCAGGGTAGTTGTGGGCCGTGAAAGGACCATCGATCTGATGACAGCGGCTTTTTTGTGCGGTGGACATGTGCTGCTGGAAGATGTTCCGGGAACAGGAAAGACCCTTTTGGCAAAGACCATGGCGAAGGCGCTGGATCTGGATTTTCAGAGAATCCAGTTTACGCCGGATCTGATGCCCTCTGATGTTACGGGATTAAATTATTATAATCAAAAAGCAGAGGAGTTCATCTTTAAAGCTGGCCCGGTATTTACCAATATTCTCCTGGCCGATGAGATCAACAGGGCAACGCCCAGGACTCAGTCGGCTTTGTTGGAGTGCATGGAGGAACACCAGGTGACGACGGACGGGGAGACGCGGAAACTGGAAGAGCCGTTTTTCGTCATTGCCACGCAGAATCCCATTGAGACTGGGGGAACCTACCCCCTTCCGGAGGCTCAAATGGATCGGTTTGTGATGCAGCTCTCTATGGGGCTCCCCAATCTGGAGGAGGAACTTGCCATTCTGGAGCGGTTTGAAAAAGATAACCCGTTGGACAGCATTTCACCGGTCTGCGGAAAAAAGGAAATTTTAAAGCTACGAGAAAAACTTACTGAAATCTATATTCATCCGGTTTTGATGAAATATATTGTGTCCATCGTGGAGGGCACCAGAGAGCAGAGCAGTATCCTTCATGGGGCAAGCCCCCGGGGTACTCTGGCTCTGATGAGAGTTTCCAAGGCATATGCCATGGGAAAAGGAAGGAACTATGTGGTTCCGGAAGATATTAAGGAAACTGCCGTACCGGTTCTGGCTCACCGTCTGGTACTGAGCCAGAGGAGAGGCGGCAGCCAGGCTGCAAGGAAAGCGGTCCAGGATATTTTGGGAAGCGTTCCGGTGCCGACAGAGGAGTGGAAGCGGTAACATGGAATTTATCATTATTTTGGTTGCAGCTCTATGCCTGGTGCTGGGGCAGGAAGTGCTTTATCAGCGGAAATGGCATAAAAATCTGACGGCGGCCCTGGAATTCGGCCAGGAGATTTTGACGGAGGGAGAAAAAGGATCGATCAAAGAGATCGTTCGCAATGAAAAATTTCTCCCGATCCCTGCTCTCCATGTAAAGTGGAAGGTTAGCCGGAACCTTCGGTTTGACGCCAGGGAGAATACGGCCATGACGGATCAGACGTACCGGAATGATATTTTTTCGCTGATGCCCTACCAGCAGATCACGAGAACTCTGACCTTCACTGCACTGAAGCGGGGATGCTACGAGGGAAACCAGATAGAACTAGTGAGCCATGACCTGTTTTTTTCTACCAGCTATTCCAGGCAGATTCCCTGCAGGGCCAGGATGTACGTTTATCCGGCACCGGTAGAGACCGGGCGCCTGAATTTGATCTTTGATACACTGCTGGGGGCTTACAGAGCCAGAAAACGGCTGTATGAGGATCCGTTTGCCCTCAGAGGAATGCGGGAATACCAGGCATCTGATCCATTTAACCGCATCAACTGGAAGGCGACGGCCAGAGCCGGGGAGATGATGGTCAATGAATACGAATATGCGGCATCACGAAATACGGTCCTGCTGCTGAACCTGGAGCCTGACAGCATATGGCCTAGACAGGAGCTGCAGGAAGAGAGCATTCGGCTGTGTGCGGCGCTGGCAGAGCGGCTTTCGGAGGATGAAATACCAGGGATGGTGGTCGATGCCGGGGGACTGTCCGATGAAACTTCTCCGGAATGGAAGTTCTCCTTTGGGCCGGCTTATATAAGGCGAACTATGGAGTATCTGTGCCGCCTGGATCCTGCTGCACCTCAGCCCCGGTTTGAAAGTGTGCTGGAAACATGGAAGGACTGTATGGAGGAAAACGGGTATCCTTTTTTTGTTTTGATTTCCACCAACCAGTCCAGAGAACTTCAGAGGGCATATGAGGATCTGGCCAGGATCAGCCCTGGATCGCTGTGGATCGCGCCGCTGTATGCGGAGGACAGCCTGGAGCTGCCGGACTGCCCCGCAGCGGAACCGATACGGTGGAATGTGGAGAAAGGGTGAGGATAATTGGCAAAAAAATTGGTGCGTCGGTGGATAACTGCCAGCGTGGATGGATTTCATATTTTTTTGACAGTGGTGCTGACGGGAGTCTGGCTGGCCGGCTGGCAGTTGGAGGCAGATGGTGTGAAGGCCGTCGCATATTACGGAATCGGCATTGCGGCTGTGCTGCATATCCTCCACTGGGGGCTTCAGTCCTGCCGGAATTTTCTGGAGCTTCATGAGGAGACAGACCGTCTGCCTGTACGGCAGATCAAGGGTGTCTGCGGGGTTTTTTTAGGATCTATGCTGTTCTTTCTGGTGTTCCTGATCGCCCTGATACCCCACATAGATCTGACTTTGCTTTACCGTGGGCTGAAGAGTGCCGTATCCTGGCTGGCCTGGCTGATCGGAAGCCTTTTTTCCGGGGACCAGTCCCTGGAACTGCTGCCTGAAGAAGCGGCTCCGGTGCAGTTTTCTTCGCCTTCCTGGGCGGCGGAGGCAGGGGAGCCGTCTGCCTTTGTGAAGTTTCTGGAGGCGGCGCTCCAGTGGGCGGTCTGGATTGTTCTGACTGCCTTTGTGTTCTGGCTGTTACATCGAATCTTTGCCAGGATACGCCAGTATCTCAGCCGGGTGAACTGGGACACCGATGAGAAAGTATTTTTGGAACCGGAAATTTTTTCGGAGAGAACCGGAAAAGCCAGAAGGAAAAAAGTGCGGGGGCTTATCTGGGATAGAAGTTATTCCGGCAGGATTCGCCGACTGTACTATAAAACGCTGAAAGAAGCCGCAGGAAGAAAGAGGGAAAAGCTTTCACCGGTCTTGACCCCTGAAGAATTGGAAAAAGCGGCTGGCGTTGAATTTCCGAAAGGTGGACTCCACGATTTATATGAAAAAGCCAGATACAGCCGGGATGGAGCTCAAAAGGAAGACTGGGAGCGTCTGCTGCCCTGAATATGAGCCTGGCGGTACATTTTGGCGAATGAAATAGAAATTACTTGTATCTTCTGTTGATTTCCTAGTATAATGGTAACAACAGTGCACGGCGAGCGTTATCCATCAGGTTCGCTGTTAAATGGGGGAATAGATATGGCTGAAAAATATAGTGTTCGATTAGAGGAATATGATAAGGCGCGGAAGTTGGCTCAAAGACAGTACAGGACGAGTATTGTGGCGGGTGCATATCCGTATCTGCCGGCGCTGGATGACCTCCTTCCGTATGTAGATATTGTATCAGAAAATGACCTGGGAACCGTAGAGGTTCCGCTGGATATGATTGTTGGGACGAAAACGGCTGGTCGGCAGAGTGCCTTTGCCAGCAATTTTATGCCTCTGCTGGCACCGCATACAGAATTTGGCGGAAAGTGGATGGCTCTTTACAATGCCCAATTGGAGGAGGGGATCCGGGATCCGATCAAAGCATATGAGTTCTTGAATAAATTTTATGTTCAGGAGGGAAATAAGCGAGTCAGTGTTCTGAAGTTTGTGGGTGCTGCCAGCATTTCCGCTAAAGTGACTCGTCTGGTGCCGAAGCGGTCTGATACGAAAGAGAACCGGATTTACTATGAATTTATGGACTTTTACCGCATTGCGGAGATCAACGAGATATGGTTTTCAAAAGAGGGGAGCTTTTTCAGATTTGCCCAGATGACAGGATTTGGAACAGACCGGCCGTGGACTGCAGAAGAGCGGCTGGAGGTCAAAAGCGCTTACGCCAGATTCAGGTCTGTTTTTGAGGACAGAGGAGGAAAGCGGCTTTCTGTAACGCCCGGAGATGCGATGCTGGTTTATCTGGAGATTTTTGGAATGGATCATCTGAGGATGATTTCCGACGGAACTCTGCGGGAAGAAATCGGAAGAATTTGGAATGAGATTCAGCTTGTAGGCGAGGAGAATGCCGTAGCTTTGGTGGAAGAGCCGGAGAAGAATAAGGACAAGGGTACAAATCTTCTGGATTTCTTCATTCCAGCACCGACGCCCAAACTGAAGATCGCATTTATCAGCACAAAGACGCCGGAAACATCCAACTGGACATACAGTCATGAATTGGGCCGGCTTTATGTGGAACAGGTTTTTAAGGATCAGGTTACGACTACCCACATAGACAATGTCAATACCAATGCCGAGACATTAGGAGCAATTGAGATGGCGATAGCGGCGGGAAATACGGTGATTTTTACAACCGCAGCCCAAATGGTCACAGCCAGTTTAAAGGAGGCAGTTCTTCACCCGGAGATCAAGATCCTTAACTGCTCGGTCAATACATCTTATAAATCAATTCGTACATATTATGGAAGAATGTACGAGGCAAAATTTTTGATAGGTGCAATCGCTGCCACCCAGTCAGAGCAGGATGACCTGGGGTATCTGGCAGATTACCCGATATACGGCATGGTAGCCAACATTAATGCTTTTGCGCTGGGAGCCAGAATGATTAATCCCAGGGCGAGAGTCCATCTGGAATGGTCTACAATAAAAGACCGAGATCCTATCGCAGCTTTTAAGGATAAAGGAATCACCTTCGTATCAGGGAAGGACAGTATCACGCCAATTGAGGAAAACCGCCAGTTCGGTCTTTTCCAGAAGAAAGAAGGCGGTGAAATCGAAAATCTGGCCTCCCCAATCTGGCACTGGGGAAAATACTACGAGAAGATTATCCGTCAGATTTTAAACGGAGCCTGGGAAAGTGGTCTGGCCAAAGAAGAACGGGCTTTGAATTATTGGTGGGGCATGTCTGCTGAGGTTATCGATGTTGTCTATGCAAACAAGACACCGGAAGGGACGAAACACCTGATTACACTTTTGAAGAATGCCATCTGCCGGGGAGAATTTCATCCCTTCGAGGGGATTCTCACTGACCAGGAGGGAATTGTCAGGTGTGCCGATGGAGAGATACTGAGTCCGGAGCAGATCGTGACTATGGATTGGCTGGCGGAAAATGTGGTGGGACGGATCCCTCTTCCGGAAGAACTGACAGATGAAGCAAAAGAAGTAGTACAGATCCACGGAACCAGGAAAGATGGAGATTGACAGGAACAAAATTTTCTGCGATCCAGAAAAAGACACATTTAGAACGGAGGAACAAAAGAATGCGGATCTTAGTAATTTCCGATGAAGAATCCAAATCGCTTTGGGACTATTACGATGAAAGCAAGCTGAAAGGAATTGATTTGATCTTATCCTGTGGAGATCTATCCCCCAAGTATCTGTCTTTTTTAGTTACATTTGCGAAGGCTCCGCTCCTGTATGTATATGGCAACCATGATGTTGCGGAGCCAGAGGGCTGCATCTGCATTGAAGATCAGATTTATGAGTATAAGGGGCTGAGGATCCTGGGACTGGGCGGGTCCATGCGCTATAAGCCGGGGCCCCACCAGTACACGGAGGCTCAGATGCGGAGACGCATAGCCCTTTTATGGTGGCAGTTGATCCGAAAACGTGGATTTGATATCCTTTTGACTCATTCACCTGCTTATCAGCTTGGGGACGGCGATGATCTCCCCCACAGAGGGTTTCAGTGTTTTCTGGAATTGATGGATAAATATAAGCCGAAATATTTTATCCACGGCCATATGCATTTGAATTACGGAGGCCGGGGAAAACGAAAGCAGCAATACAAAGATACGATTGTGATTAACGGCTATGAGAGCTATATTATCGATATCGATGTGGACGAGAAAAGGGGGAAGAAAGCCGTATGACCGGTGAGATTGATCAGGAAGAAAAGCTGAAGGAGATCCAAAGGCGGATCCGGGCAGGTGGAAAGGTTCTGGTAGGCATTGGAGCTGAATGGAGGCAGAACCGGAATGAAGCCGATGAGACGGAGGTAGTCCCCAGACCGGAAATAGAGAAGGCATACGGTTTGTTATATGAATTGATAAAGGAGACCGATTACTTTCTGGTCACCACAGTGACGGACGGAATGGTGTGGAAAGGCCCCTTTGATCCTAAGCGGATTGTGGCGCCTTGCGGGAATATTGGCTGGCAGCAGTGCAGTCAGGCTTGCACCAAAGATATTTGGGAAGCGGGAGAAGTGGAAAGCGGCAGATGCCCTCACTGCGGCAGTCCACTGGTTTCCAATACGATTCGCTGTGGCTGTTATATTGAAGAGGGATATCTGCCTCAGTGGCAGGAATATACAAAGTGGCTTTCCCGTACGCTGAATCAGCCGCTGACAGTGATCGAGCTGGGAGAGGGCTTTGCCGCTCCCACAGTTATCAGGTGGCCCTTTGAGAAGACGGTCTTTCTGAATCAGAAAGCATATATGTACCGGATTCACGGCCGTTTTTCTCAGATCAGCGGGGAACTGACAGGAAAGGCAGAGGGGATTCCCGTTGATTCTGTTAAATTCATGCTGCAGAATTTGTGAAAGGAAAAGAGAATGATAGCGATTATTGATTACGATGCAGGGAACCTTAGGAGCGTTGAGAAAGCGCTGGAGGCCCTGGGCAGCCGGGCGATCATAACCAGGAACAGAGATGAGATTTTGGGGGCAGACCGGGTGATTCTTCCGGGAGTTGGAGCCTTTGGCGATGCCATGGAAAAACTCCATCAATACGAACTTGTAGATACGATCCGCCAGGCGGCGGCTTCCGGGAAGCCGTTTCTGGGGATCTGTCTGGGCCTTCAGCTTTTGTTTGAGAGCAGCGAAGAAAGTCCAGGCGTAGAGGGGCTGTCTGTCCTGCCGGGAAAAATATTGCGGATACCAGATCATCCGGGATTAAAGATTCCCCATATGGGCTGGAATTCTCTTTCTGTCACCCCAGGAGCACGGCTGTTTAGAGGAATCGAAAATGGGGCATATGTCTATTTTGTCCATTCATATTATTGTAAAGCCGATGATGAGTCTATCGTAGCGGCCACAACAGAGTACAGCACCCATATTCACGCGGCAGTTGAGCGAGGGAATGTTTTTGCCTGTCAGTTCCATCCGGAAAAGAGCGGCAGCGTAGGACTGCAGATCCTGAAAAATTTTATTGAACTGTAGGAGGTGCCGGATGTTTACAAAGAGAATCATTCCATGCTTGGATGTCAAGAACGGCCGTGTAGTAAAGGGAGTCAATTTTGTTGACCTGAGAGACGCAGGAGATCCGGTGGAGATCGGTGCGGCTTACGATAAGGCCGGAGCTGATGAACTGGTATTTTTAGACATTACCGCATCGTCCGATGCCAGAAGTACGGTGGTTTCCATGGTACGCAGAGTGGCGGAGACGGTCTTTATCCCGTTTACGGTAGGGGGCGGTATTCGCACAGTGGAGGATTTCAAGCTGCTGCTGAGGGAAGGTGCGGATAAGATTTCCATCAATTCGGCAGCTATCGATCGGCCGGAGCTGATCTCAGAAGCAGCAGACAAATTCGGAAGCCAGTGCGTTGTTGTGGCCATTGACGCCAAAAGGAGGCCGGACGGCTCCGGATGGAACATCTATAAACACGGCGGCCGCATTGACATGGGAATCGATGCCGTTGAGTGGGCGATGAAGGCTGACCGCCTGGGAGCAGGTGAGATCCTGCTGACCAGTATGGACTGTGACGGAACTAAGGCAGGCTATGACAATCTTCTGACCAGGACTGTAGCAGACAACGTTTCGATACCGATCATCGCATCGGGAGGTGCCGGGATCAAGGAACATTTTTACGAAGCGCTCACGGAAGGAGGAGCCGATGCAGCTCTGGCAGCTTCCCTGTTCCACTACAAAGAGCTGGAGATCATGGAGCTGAAACGCTATCTGGCTCAGAGGGGCGTTGCGGTGCGAATATAGGACAAAAGACTGACAGAAGGAGGCGCACAAAAGATGGCGGCAATTGACAATGACTGGTTAGGCCCGCTAAGCGGGGAATTTAAAAAGCCATACTACCGCAAGCTGTACAATACTGTAAAACATGAATATGAGACCCGGAGGATCTTTCCGGATGCAGATGATATTTTTAATGCCTTTGCATTTACCCCTTTAGCCAAAGTAAAAGTGGTGATACTGGGGCAGGATCCCTATCACAATTACGGGCAGGCCCACGGACTGTGCTTTTCCGTAAAACCGGATGTGGAGATCCCGCCTTCCCTGGCCAATATCTACCAGGAACTTCATGAGGATCTGGGCTGCTATATCCCGGACAACGGCTATTTGAAAAAATGGGCGGATCAGGGAGTTCTGCTTTTGAATACTGTGCTGACAGTTCGGGCTCACGCGGCAAATTCTCACAGGGGAATTGGATGGGAGGAATTTACGGATGCAGCGATCCGGATTCTGAATGATCAGGAGCGGCCTATGGTATTCATTTTATGGGGAAGACCGGCTCAGATGAAAAAGGCTATGCTGACAAACCGGCAGCATCTGATCTTAGAAGCGCCCCATCCAAGTCCTTTATCGGCTTCCAGGGGATTCTTTGGCAGCAGACCGTTCAGCAAAACGAATCAATATCTGACGGACCATGGCCTTTCACCCATTGACTGGCAGATTGAAAACAGGGGTAAAATATAGAAAGCAATAGGAGATCATATTATGGAGATTTTTGAAGTATTAAAAGTGATTGTCCTTGGCATTGTGGAGGGATTTACAGAATGGCTGCCGATCAGCAGCACAGGCCATATGATCCTGGTAGAAGAGATCATCCCCCTCCATCAGCCAGAGGATTTTAAAAATGTCTTTATGGTGGTAGTTCAGCTGGGAGCAATTCTGGCAGTTCTGTTTCTGTATTGGAATAAATTGAACCCATTTTCCAGAAAAAAGCGGAAGGCCCAGAGAGAGGCTACAATTGGCCTTTGGATTAAGATTATTATTGCCTGCCTGCCGGCAGCCATTGTGGGCCTTCCATTTGACGATATTCTGGACACTTATCTGATGAATTCTTACGTGGTGGCGGCAATGCTGATCATATACGGTGTCCTGTTTATTGTTTTAGAGAACAGAAATGCTAATGTTACGTTCCCGATTCAGAAAACGTCTCAGATTACGCTGCAGACGGCTCTGTTTATTGGTCTTTTTCAGCTTTTATCTCTGATACCGGGAACATCCCGTTCAGGAGCTACGATTTTAGGAGCTATGATTTTGGGATGTTCCAGAGGCGTTGCCGCAGAGTTTTCGTTCTTTTTAGGGATTCCGGTTATGTTTGGAGCCAGTTTTTTGAAACTGGTAAAATTTGGAAGAATGTTTACTGGACCTGAGATCGTTTATCTTCTGCTGGGAATGGTTGTTGCTTTCGTCGTGTCAATTCTTTCCATCAAATTTCTTCTTGGATATGTTCGCAAAAACGATTTTAAATTTTTTGGCTACTATCGGATTGTTTTAGGAGTTATTGTACTTGCATATTTTGGAATCACTGCTCTGGCAGCGTAAAAAAATTGCGGAACATCTGCTTTTGGGCAGACAGACATACAAGGTAATAGGTTACATTCGCCTCCGCGTCGGAGATCGGGATTTCGACCCGGTTGGGTATGTTCCCTTCCCGTTGGATCGCCAAATCGGTTGTAAAAGATGGGAGAGCGGATGCGCGAACCAATTCATTAAGTGCCGATACCTCTTTCCTGGACGAGAAAGTGGGTATCCGGCATTTTTTTTGGTGCGCCTGGCGGCGCACGTTTCTAACGGGTGCAAGTCCCGAATCCACCCGGTAGCGGGAAGGATATAGCCGAAGGCAAGGGT
>CAJFOF010000058.1 GCA_904395885.1 uncultured Lachnospiraceae bacterium | reverse complement strand
TTCCTGGTTCTGGCGCTTCCTGAGACTCATCCTTTCTGGACGGCAAGGGAAGAGAGTCTTCCGGTGCTTTCGCATGTGTCTGTCCAACCCCATCCCTTTATGATTATCACAAGGACTGAAAACGGTGCCCACATCCAGGCACTGACTTCCGGCCAATACGCCAGATTCGAGCCCAGCTTTATGGCGGCAAAGTATGAAAAGTTCGCCTATTCCAATGTTTTTGGCTTCAGCGTTCCCGGGGGAGAGTACGGCCTGGAACAGGGGGCTTTTGATTCCATGCTGGCTTTGTGTGAGGAGGATGATGAGCTGTACCGGGTTCGCCGCAGATGCGAAGCAGTGCGGATTGGCTGCGAGGGAATCTGGAGCCGGTGGAAACCCTGGAGTGACGTGGAGATTCAGACCTGGCTGATTCCCTGCGGGCCGTGGCATGTGCGGGTTCACAGGATCAGAAGCGAAAGGCGTCTAAAGGGAGGCGAAGGCGCCTACGCAGTAAATTGCGACACTTATGAAGGGGAGGAAGGCCGGGAGGCCATAAAAGAAGAAAGGGGTTTGGCGAGAGCATTTTATCCCTGGGGCTGTACAGGGATCGCCGATCTGGAAGGAAGCAGGGAAGGTAGATGTATCCTGGCTCATCCCAATACAAATCTATTATATTCAAGAACCAGGATTCCGACTTTGACAGGAGCGATCGAACCTGGGACCACTTGGCTGGCGTGTGCGGTTCTGGGAATGAAACAGACGATCCTGGCCAAAGAGGAATGGGATAGAAAACCGGTATACGCAAGAAAGGGAAACTGTTTTGCGGTGACTTATATGGGGGAAAAACGCTGGTATGAAATGGAAAAATGACGATAAGAAGATCTGCCATAGACTATTGAGGACATGGAGTGACAAACTGTTGGAACTGCAGGTCAAAGAGATCGCTGATCCTGATCTGAGAGGGGGAATTTTATGTCCTGTCTGCGGGAGGATTCACGGAAGATGCCTGGACGCTATCTATCCGTTTTTGTATATGGCGGATAAAGAGCAGGAGCCGCAGTATCTGGAAGGGGCGAAGCTTTTGTTTGCCTGGGCGGAGCGGTGTGTATCCAGAGAGGACGGTTCTTACCTGAATGATACAAATTCTGATTGGAAGGGAACGACGGTTTTTGCTGTGATTCAGCTTATTGAGGCGCTGCAGTATCACGGCCATCTGCTGGATGAAGAGACCTACCGTATATGGAAAGAGAGGGCTGCTAAGGGGGCGGAGTTTCTGTACAGCTTCCATGAATTTGAGGTTTGCAATATTAACTACTGCAGTACAAACTGTCTGGCAATGGAATTGTGCGGGCGCTTTTTTGAAGAAGAGAAATATCAGAAACGAGGGCAGGAGCTGGCGGATCTGGCATTTAGCCATCTGACAGACAGCGGGCTTTTGTATGGAGAGGGGAGGCCTACTGACGGTCTCAGTCCCAAGGGATGCAGGTCGGTGGACGTGGGGTATAATGTTGAGGAATCTCTTCCTTCGCTGGTTCAGTATGTCTGTCTGACCGGAGACGAAAAGAGGAAAGCGGAAATCAGCAGAGCGCTCCGGTATCACAGCTTCTTTTTCGTAGATGACGGCGGTATTGACAATAGTTTTGGGACCAGAAATTATAAGTGGACATACTGGGGGAGCCGGACATCGGACGGCTGTGCCCTTGGATATCTGCAGGCGGCAGATTGGGAGCCGGATTTTGGGACAATCGCCCTTAAAAATTTGAGGCTTCTGGAAAAACGTACCTGCGGCGGTTTCCTGCTTCCAGGGCCTGGTACCTGTGAGAGAACGGAACCGGCCTGTATTCACCATATGTTCAGCCGTGCTAAGGTACTGGCGGGAATCCTGGACCGGGGTCTGGAACGCAATCTGCAGGATGGGACTGTGCCGAGGATGAAACAAGAAGGGATAGTCTTGGCGCCGGAACTGGATACTTATTTTGTTACGAAATCTTCGTATACAGCTACGGTAACAGGGTATGACTGGGAATACCTGGGACTGCCTGGAGGCCACGCCAGCGGCGGCACGCTTTCCTTTTTCTGGCATCAGAAGGCGGGCCTTCTTTTGTGCGCCAGTATGTGTCGGTATAATCTGAGGGAGGCCAATAACATGCAGCTTCCAAGATTTTCCGGACATCAGTGTATAACCCCGAGACTGGAATACGACTCAGGGGGGACGGTATACAGCAGCATGTATGATTACAAAAGTGTGCTGACATGGGAAAATACCGAAAAAGAAACTGTGATCTGTGTGAGAGGAAGCCTTACGGATATTCAGCAGAACCGTCTTTCTGGCAGAGTCGGGGAGTACTTGATAAAATACTATTTTGAAGAAAATGGAATCCGGATTTTTGTAAAGGCCGATCTGAATCCGACTTTTCTTTTTCCGGTTGTGATCAGACCGGGCGAGGAGATTGATGCGGAGCCGGGGCTGGTCAGAATAAAAGATCAGAATTCCGATATCCGGATTCAGATGAAGAAGGGAATTTCTGCACTTCCAAATGGACCAGAATCGATTTACAATCTGGTTCCTGGGGTTGAAGCGCTTAATGTGATGATGCAGCCGGACATGGGGGAGATTGAGTTCTTCTTTTCATTTTAACTTCAGGACGGCAGGAGAGGACGTATATGAAAAAGATAAAGTTGCTACCGAGAAGTGTCATTTTCTATAAGCTGTATCTGTGCAATATTTTAATAACGGTGGTTTTTATTTGTTTGATTGCTGTTGTTTGCAGTACATTCAGCTCCAGACTGATTTTAGATAACCTGATTGATTTTAATGAAGGAATGATTGAGACAAAAAGCAAGGCACTGGATGAGCGGATCAATCAACTGGATAATACCATTAACCTGATGCTTGAAGATGAAAATGTCTTCAGGTTTGTGATGTCTGGTGAAGATTACTATGAGCGCCCTACCGCCCTGCTGAAAATTATCCGTCATTTTCAAAATGTCTGTTCCAACAGCGATCTTGTGGAAGGCGTATGTCTGGTAGATCAGGAGAGAGGAATTGCCCTTACTGAAAAAACAAAGTTGGATGTTTCAGATGAATATCTGCAGAAAATTTCCAAAGGGCAGAATGCTTTTGTGGTACAGGAGACAGACGAAGGAAAGAAACTGGAATTGATTAAACATTTTGAACCGGTCAGCAATGAGAGGGACGTCTATGTCATACTGACAATCAATGAGAATATTTTTGTAGACAATCTTTTGGATGGTAATCTTCCGAGGGTGGTTCAATTCTATCTTCTTACAGAACAGGAAGAAATCATTACATCGAAAGGAATCGGGGAAATCGTACCGGAGATAAAGAAAGAACTGATCCAACAGACGGACAGTACCCAGGAAATGGAATTCCAGGATGAGAAATTGGTGCTGTATAAACAGAAATCGCAAATATCTGATATTTCTTTTGTGGCAGTACAGAATTATACATATTTGCTAAATGAAGCAGATGCGGTAAAACGGGTCATTATTGTGGCCAGCATCGTGATGATTTTGATTGCAACGGTGATTATCTATCTGTCTTCCCGCTATCTGTACCGCCCTTTAAAACAACTGGGTTACAAACTCTCGAGAATGGCGGCAAAAAAACAAGAGGAAGATATGAATAACGAGTATAAGCTGATTGAAAATGTACTGAATGAGTTGCAGTCGGAGAGAGAATATGCAATACCGTCAGTGGTAAGAGATTCGATGGAGAAGCTTTTGACGGGACCTTTTGATGAGGAGCGGTTTGACCATTTAAAGAGTCTGCTGGGGCAGGATATGAAATACGGCCGATTTATTTTGGTCGTTGTAGAGTGTGAGGCGGTTGAATATAGAGGAGAAGTGCTTCGTTCTTTTGACAATCTGATTCGGAATTGCCGGGAGATCGAAGGTTTTTTTGCGGGTATGACGGCGATACAATATGCAGGTATCTTTAATACCTGTCTGGATTATGATCTCATGATCCAGAAAATAGAGAAACTGAAAGAGGGATTGGAGCAAAAAGAAATATTGATAACATGCTGTGTCAGCCGGGAATTCAGGAACAGAGAAAATATGAGCCTGGTATACTCAGAAGCGCTGTCCACCCTGGAAAAAAAGTTTTTTAAAGGAAACCACAAACTGATCTATGAAGCTCCCTCTTCGGAACCGGAGAAGGCAGAACCTTATAGCCGTGAAATGGAAAAACGGCTGATAAAATACGTTGTGGAAGGAAAGCGCGAGAAAGCGTTTGAAACCATTCAAACCCTGACGGAGAACCTCAGCAACCGTGCAGCAGATATCCAGTATACAAGATTTGTGTATTTGCAGCTATGTAGCAATCTGGTTAGAAACGTGCAGGAATTAGGCGGGCATCTGCCAAAGAACTATACTGAACGATATATATTCAACGCCATATTCAGCCAGAAAAGTATTTTGCTTCTAAAACAGTTGGCGGAAGAAATTGTGGATACCTGTACAAAATGTTTTGAACGCAAGGAAAAAACGTTGTCTTCTAATGTTGAGAAAGCCATTGCTTTCATTCAGATAAACTATATGAATGATTTGTCTCTGGAGGATGTGGCCAATGCGGTTTTCCTGTCTTCCGGTTATCTGAGCATTATTTTTAAAGAAGAGACAGGCTACACAGTGCTGGAGTACATTACCTGTGTTCGGATGAATAAAGCAAAGGAACTGGTACTGAAGACTCCGGCACTGAGAGTCAAAGATATCGCAGAGCAGTTGGGTTATAATAATGTGCAGAGCTTTATCCGGTATTTTAAAAAATATTACGGTGTGACACCTATGGCGTACCGGAAAGAAGAGCGGTGACGGGTTCTGGATGTGGAACCGGACAGGATGCCATATCGGTATCGTACGCCGCAATGCCAAGCATAATTTTTGTCTTCCGTTGAAACTGTTTTGCACGTTCGTCAACTTCGTATGGATTGCACACGGATAACAGCCGTTTGTGGCACTCCTGGGCGGCAAGCATAACGGAAGGATCTCTGGGTTGTTCCCGGATCAAATCGTGATCTTCACCGGGATCCGATGACAGGTCAAACAATTGGGGCTGGTCATAGCAGTAGTAGACATATTTATACTGTTTCCATCGGATCATAAACATACTGTTGGGCATACCGTGAGCGCTGTATTCGCTGAAAGCAAAATCGTTGTGAGCGGGATTGGAAACGCCCTCAATCCACGGACGCAGGCTTTGACCGTCCAGTCCTTCCGGAATAGGAAGATCCATATAATCGCAGACAGTGGGGAACCAGTCTGTCAGGCTGACAGGACTGCTGATCCGGCAGGGCTTCTGACCGGGAACACGGATCAGCATGGGAATGTGGGAGGATTGCTCGAACATACAGCATTTCCACCATAGTCCGTGGTAACCCAACTGTTCGCCGTGGTCGCTGGTATAGCAGAAAACAGTTTTTTGCTCCAGCCCCAGTTGCTGGACAGCATCCAGAAGGATTCCCAGGCGCTCATCCAGCTCAGCGACAGCGCAGCAGTATCCGATCAAGAGCTTTCTTACCGTCTCTTCTGGGACAGATTCACATTTAAAATAGGTTTGCAGCCACCTTAGAGGTTCATTGAGAGAAGTGAACGGGGGTTTCAGCACATTGGGAATTTCGGTGATTTTTTTCTCAAAATAGTTCCAGTTTTCTTCTTTTACATAAAATGGAAAATGCGGATCCAAAAATCCGATATAGAGAAGCCAGTTTTCCTCATGGCCATGTTCCCGGAGCCAATTCAGACTGGCATTTAGAACCCGGTCGTCATGACTTTCCTCTGACTTCAGGCCAATCTTTTCAAAACGCTTTTCGGCTCCTATTCTCCCGGTCTTTTGATCCCGGAAAAAGCAGCCGATGTCGGGGCGGGTCATATAGCCGGGATACTCCTGATGGGTAAAGCCGTATTCTCCTTCAGGATGAAAGTGGGTTTTACCGATGGAGACATACCGTTTCCCGTGCTGTGTCAGATAGTGTGACAGCCCCGGCACACGTCCGTCGTAAGGGGTAGAATTATCCCAGGTCCCCAGACGGTTGACAAAGCGTCCTGCGATAAAGCTGCTTCTGGCCGGAGCGCAGACAGGACAGGGAGAGTAGCAATTGTCAAATACGGTGCTTTCTGCGGCCAACCGGTCCAGGTTTGGAGTTTTCAAAATAGAGTGGCTGACGAACTGCATCATATGGTAGGAATGTTCATCCGACATTACGGTAATTACATTCATGGCATCGGCTCCTTTTCGCACATTACTTAGAAAATATCTGATACAACTATCATCACCTGAAAAAGCTTGATAGTCAATAATCTGTTTTGTGGGATTATTAACAGATTTTAAGATGAACGGGGAAAGCAAATGTTTTATACTAAAAAATGATAAAATGAACAAAAGTAATTTTGGCTTTTTGTCACGGATAGGCGCCGGCTTTATGCGGTTTAACTACGCCTGCCCCAGGGCCTATGTGGAGGAGCAGATGGAGCGGCTGAACAGAGCCTTTGCGGCAGAGCATTTGAGTATATAAAGTATAAAAAATCCGGAGCATCACTCAAACGAGAGTGCGGCTCCGGATTTTTGACGGTATTGCGCGTCTGCGCTAGTCAATAGTCTGTTACTGACGACTTTGCGCCTCGTCTCTTATGACATCGCAGTCTTTCAGAACTTTCTCCACAACGGTTCCGCGAATGGCCCGCAGCACCGGTTTTTTCAGCGCGTTTAACGGGCCTGGGAGAGGGATCTCCAGAGGAGACTTGCCGTCCATCAGTTTTACGGAACTGCTCAGCAGGGTGCGGATATCGTAAACGCTTCCCCAGACTTCCGGCACGCCCCTGTCCACGCCCAGGAGCCCGTAGACTGCCTCCATTGCCGTACGGACGGAATATTCTGTGGTAAATACGGTATCTCTGGGGGTGTTGGCAAACTGGCCCAGGAATGCAAAGTTGACGCAGCCGTCCGGGATTACATCCGGGCGGTCGCCTTTTGCCCGGGGCATAAAGAAGGCTGTAATGTAGGGCATCATCGTCGGCACGCAGACGGCGCTGTTTTCTGCCATGCCGGGAATCTGCTCATCAGGGACGCCGATATGGTACAGCCATTCCTCTGTGATCTCTCTGCCTGTACAGTCTCTCATCGGTTTTTTGACAAAGTTGCCGGGGACATCGGTAAACAGCCCGTACACCCAGACGCAGACTTTCTCCGGATCCTGCTCTTTGAATTGGCCCTGGCGGTTGATGGTCCAGCTCAGCAGCCAGTTGGAATCCTTGCAGCTAACGATGCCGCCGGTGACAACTTTGCCGCTTCTGGGATCTCTCTTGCAGATGTCGGTGATGTACGGAATGATCCGCTCATCCAGGGTAGTGATTGTGGCAGATTCCCAGTTGGTTTTGGAGATGTTGGAGCAGAATTTTTCCGGGCGGCCAAAGGAGGGATCCTGCTTGGCGATATTTTTCCACAGATTCCAGCAGCCGCTGGTCCGAACCGTGGCGTCCCCGTTGGGGGCGTGATCCTGGTCGCCGTAGATGGTCCCTTCGGTGCAGCTACCATTTGTCACAAAGACCAGGTCGTTTTCCGTCAGGAGAATGCCGTTTTCTTTCCCGCCGACCTTGCACTCGATGGCAGCGGCGGTCTTTTTGCCGTTCTTGAATTCAAAAACCACGTTGGTCACTTCCGTGTTGAACTGAAAATCGACGCCCGCAGCTTCCAGGTATCTCTGCATGGGAAGGATCAGGGACTCGTACTGGTTGTAGCGGGTAAATTTCAGCGCACTGAAATCCGGAAGCCCTGCAATGTGGTGGATAAACCTCTGGAAGTAGAGCTTCATTTCCAGGGCGCTGTGCCAGTTTTCAAAGGCGAACATGGTTCTCCAGTACAGCCAGAAGGTGGACTGGAACACCTCGTCGTCAAAGACGTCCTCGATGGTCTTGTCGTAGAGGTCTTCGTCCGGGGTCATGAAGAGTTTGACGATCTCCATGCAGCCCTTCTGGCTGAGATTGAATTTCCCGTCCGTGTGGGCGTCCTCGCCCCGGTTGACGGTGGCCCGGCATAGGGAGTAGTTGGGGTCGTGCTTGTTGAGCCAGTAAAATTCATCCAGCACAGAGGCGCCCGGCTTTTCCAGGGAGGGGATGCTGCGGAACAGATCCCACAGGCACTCGAAGTGATCCTCCATCTCCCTGCCGCCTCTCATAATGTAGCCGCGGCTGGGATCGAAAATGCCGTCGCAGGCTCCTCCGGCGATGTCCATCGCCTCCAGAATATGGATGTGGGATCCGGGCATCTGAGCGTCCCTCACCAGGAAACAGGCTGCCGCAAGGGAGGCCAGGCCGCTGCCCACAATGTAGGCATTTTTTTCCTCCACGCCCTCGGGCTTCTCCGGCCGGGCAAAGGCCTCATAGTTGCCGCTGCTGTAGTAGATGCCCTTGCTGTTTTTTTCGTGGGCGCCCAGCTCAGTGTTTCGGTAGGAGCTGTGAGCGCGCTCCTTTTTTTCAGTTTCGTTTTTCTTATCATTGGACTGCTTTCCCAGGAGAGCCGCAGCCCCTGCTCCTGCAAGGGCCGCCGACGCCAGAGTCAGAGCTGCTGTTTTCTTTTTCATATCAATGACCGCCTTTCTTTCATGTGAATGCTGTGTCTTTTTGTGATAGTGCTATCTTAGCTGTCATTTTCTGTTTTCGCAATTTACAAAACCGGGAGGATGATAAAAATCTGATCATTCTCCCGGTTTTGATAAACACTGTTGCCAGCTCGCGGCGGCGTTACTGCTCTGATAGAAAATTATGGATAGAATTGCCAATATTTCCGTGGAGGGTCAGGGCGGTTTTGTCCACGATCTCCTGGTAATCTTCCCTCATTCCCTGGCGGATCCAGTCCAGCATGATTCCCACAAAATTGTATTTATAGAAATCTGCAATAAAGGCCTTGTCCTCTTCGCTGATGGGGAGGCCCGCAGCCTTCTCATCTACCACACCGCGGATCAGTCCGTATGTCAGGCGGTAGAGATAGCGTTCGATCTGATCCCGGCTGATGCAGCGGTAGGCGTTCAGGACAAAGGCCTTGTTTTCCAGCACAGCCTCAAAGATCTGTGCCAGTCCCTCCTGCCAGGTATCATAGGTCTTTTTTCCCTGGAGAGCTTTGGCAGCATCCTCATAGCAAGCCCATTCCACCAGATCGTAGATATCCTTAAAGTGGTAGTAAAAGGCCATCCGGCTGATCCCGCAGTCGGAGGTGAGATCCTGGATGGTGATCTTGTCCAGAGGTTTTTTGAGAAGCATTTTCTTTAAGGAGGCCTCTAGGGCCTGTTTCGTAGTGTTTTGCATAAGGGGTGTCTCCTTCTATCTTGACTCCAAGTTTACTATAAAACTGGGAAAAAATATAGAGTTGAAACTAAGATAAGTTTATGTTATACTCTATTTAGATAATTATCTAAATACTATGGAGGCGGCTATGGGATTTGCGGAAACCTTTAAAGCCCTTTCAGATCCTGTCAGAAGAG
>CAJFOF010000057.1 GCA_904395885.1 uncultured Lachnospiraceae bacterium | reverse complement strand
CCTCTGGCTGAATTTAGTGCCCGGATTTCTGCGGTAAACGCAGAAACCGGTATGCATAGGTATAATAACCACGTTGTGGTTATTATACCACACCTCTCGGCACAATCATAATTAAATTTTCATTACTATTCCCTCCCGTCAGGGGCTTCTCCAGGCTGAGACGGCATCCCTAACTTCCCTTCCCTTTCACCTTAGCCGGAGATTCTGTCGTCCGGGTGTAAGTAAACCCGGTCAAAACGAATTTCTCTTAAGCAGCCTTCGTCAGCTCCCACATAATCTCCCATGTAGAAGCCCCCATCATCACGAACCTCAAATATTTTATACCATTCGTCTTCTGTGCTGGGCCTTCCATCTATATATATTGGAATTCCCTTATCGTGGTAACGCTTCAATCCTTCTAAATATGCTTGCTGCTTTTTCTTTTCTTCTCCCCCCATACTTCCTCCTTGATATAGCTCGTCTTCCCTGTCTGAGCGTTCACTGGGCCTGCACACAAAGAGGTTCCGTGACATATCCAGGCTTCCGCCTTATCTAAAGCGGCAGCACAATAAAAGCGCCGACCTGTGATCAGATCCACAACTGGTCAAACAAGCTAATAGTTTCTTTTGTGACTGCATAGGCATCTAAAAGGTAGGGAACCCGCAATATTGAAACATGTAACCGCCGTCCGGCTTCCCTTCTGGATTCGTCACTTCCGAAAGATGTGAAATAATACCACCCTTCCCCGGCCCTCCGCGGCTCCCTAAAAAAATGGAATGCAGTTTCCATCTGCCACTCGCTGAAGGACAGCATCGTAAGTTTTTTACTGCAGCGAATCAGTTCAGCCACATTTCCATCCTCTATCCGTCCATAATCAAAAATTATCACTTCATATGGACCATTCATACATCGCACCAATGTATCTTTCGCCGCCGCAGGAAAGTAATCCACACCCAGTATTTTGTAATACTGCGTCTGCCGGTCAATGCCGCGGCAGACATTTCCAAAACGCTGAAAGTCCCCGTGCCCATTCCATTCCAACACTGCTGTTCGCCTTTTTCGGAATCCGGCTAAATAGTTCGCCAGCAGCAGGGTAAGGTGGGTCGTTCCGACCCCTGCCCCTGCTCCGATAATGCCTATGGTTTCTTTTTCATAAAAAAGATTTTTGCTCTTTGATAAAATGCGGTCTGCTGTTCAACTCCTTTCGTTTCTGTCAGTTTGTCCCACAACTGTTTAAAAAATTTTTCTGCCTCCCTTCCCGGCTTCCCCGCATCCTCAAAATACGGTGCTGCCAGACAGCAGAGAAATGGTTCTCCCCCAAATTTCTCCGGCCTGAAATTTCGTTCCGGAAAATTGTAGACCAACCCGGTAACTTGTGCTATCTCTCTAAAAGCATAGACAGCTTTTTGGGTTTCTCTGGTATCATATGCCTTTCCCCCGCACACGCAGACAAATCTCTGCCTGCCGGCTGCGTTTTTCGATAAAGCTGCATTTCCTTTTATACTTCCGTAATCCCGTATAATCACCGGATATCCGGGGACGATTTCAAACCGGACCTGAGGGCCATAGTCCGGTCGAATCGCCCATCTGCCGACATGGCAGATTCCTGCACTGTCCGGGAGAGAATGCGCTCTCTCCGCCATGATCGTACTGTGCCCGGAATTGTTGTGTTCTTCATACAAATTTGGAATTCCCCATTTCCACAGGCAAGCTGACAGGCCCAAAGCCAGATGAGTAGATCCTGTATTGGACTCACTTCCGGCAAAAGACAAAATCAGAGATGGCAGGGAATCGTTTTGGAATCTCCATGGTTCTAGTTTTATCAGTCTTTCCAGCCGCCGTTTCACTTCCAATGCTGATGCCACACGTCCCTTTCGGCCACTCAGACAATCCCGAATAACGGCATGCAGACCTCTTCCTAAGGCCAGATCCCGATCCACTAAACCTGCACAATTTGATTTCTCCGGAAGATGTCCGGTCGCCAGATAGAAAAGGAGCACACCAATGGCATAGACGTCTGTTTTCTCGTCCAGCGGTTCCCGCGTATACTGTTCCGGAGCAGCACAGCCAGGCGTTCCATAGCGGAGCGTAGACCGGTTAGCCTGCGACAGATAATCCGCACACCCAAAATCCACCATTTTGATGGTTTCGTGGCATAGCATTAAATTATTCGGCTGTAAATCCAGATACAAAATGGGTTCAGTTCCTGCAGAATGCAGGTAATGCACCAGGTCACATATCTGTATCCCGTAACGGATCACCATGTTTCCTGTAAGATTGCCCTGGCGTTTTACCAAAGCACTGATAGATTCTCCTTCAAGAAATTCTTCGATTAGATAGCAGTAGGTTTCGTCCTCTTCCAGGTCATATACCATTGGAATACCAGGGTGGTGCAAACTCTTCAGCAGCAGTGCCTCCCGCCGGAACGCGTTATAACACGAATCGGCCTTCGCCACACGCTTAATTGCCCGATATTCCCCCAAGCCAAGATGTCTGGCCAGATAAACAGTCCCGACTTGCCCTTTCCCAATGGTACGGCATAATTGGTACTTTCCGAACAGAATGGTGTCTCTCAAGACCGCCTCCCTTTTCCTCTGCCATCTCTGGTGTCCCCATTATAATACAGAAGAGACGGCTTTTCAACCTATTCTCCCCCTATTTGCAGATTAGACTTATTTAGACTTGGAGCTACTTCTTAAATTTTTCATAAATTATTCACATAGCAATTGATATTTTATGATAGAATATAGTATAGTTATGGTGAGGACGTATATCAATCAATCGGACCCCTGATGGGGCAGACAGAACAGGAAGTGATTTTCCATGAAAATAGAACGTATTAATGAAAACCAAATCCGGTGCACGCTAACCAGTTTTGATTTAAGCGTCAGGAATTTAAATCTTGGCGAACTAGCTTATGGAAGCGAAAAGGCCCGTAACCTATTTCGGGAGATGATTCAAAAAGCATCAAACGAGGTCGGATTTGAAGCGGAAGATATACCGCTTATGGTTGAGGCGATTCCACTTTCCAACGAAAGTGTCATGCTGGTGATCACCAAAATTGAAGATCCGGAAGAACTCGATACCCGTTTTTCCAAATTTTCTCCTGCTCATGAGGAAGAATCTCTCCTTGACAGTTTTGCCAGTGAGCTGTTGGAGGGCGCCGATGGTCTCCTGAATCTTCTCCAGGATCCCTCTGAAACCAAAACAGCTCAGCCTGATTCTTCCAAAAAAGAGGAGAGCAGCGAGACACAAAACGGTTTTCGCATCTTTACATTCCAAAAACTGGATGTAATCAGCGAGGCTGCACGTGCAGCCGGAGGACAATTTTCCGGCGAAAGCATTCTTTATAAAAAGCCGGAAGAGGGGCCTTATTTTCTCGTATTAAAGAAGCCTTCTGACAGCAAGGATTTCAGTCGTGTCTGCAATACACTGGCTGAATACGGCACAAAAATACGCCATGACTATGCTACAGAGTCTTATTATGCAGAGCATTACGATGTAATCATTCGCGAAAATGCCGTGCAGATTTTGGCCGGGCTTTGATCCAATACCATCATTTTAGTTCTGCAGAACTTATTTGGGGACTGCCTCAGCAATAAATTATTGCTGAAGGCAGTTCCTTTTTGCTCTTATAGAAAAACATTGACTCTTTCTCTAAAGTAAAGTATAATTTGATCGTGGTTAGTTTATGCTAACTAATTTGCTTTCGTATCTCTCTTTAGGGGTAGAAAGTCCGGCCTGTTTTTCAGGCCGTCCGGGACATAGTAAAAACAAAAAGGTGGTTTTCTGACAGTTCACATTTATACTTCTTCATTGCGGTATGCAGATCCTCTTGAAAGGATGCAGCTTCTCATCAGCGTGGTTTCTATCTGTGCATTTCATAGGGAGGACATTTCCTGCGGAATGAAAAAAGACGCTGTCCCATCGGGCAGCGTCCCACTCAGAAGCAGATTGCTATCAGCTCCTTGTTGCCAGTATTTCATTAATGCCGGTTACCAGTGCATCGCAGTCGATCCCGTGAACCATGCAGGCTTCCTCAAGGGATTCTCCCTGAGAAGCAGGGCAGCCCAGGCAATGCATGCCGGCTCTCATTAAAATAGGCGCGATACAGTCATCCAACTGGATCAGTTCGCCGATCAACATATCTTTATTAATTAACATGATCGTTTCCTCCTTTTTGTGTGTTATATACACTATAATACCTTTGCAGTATTTTGGCAAGGTAGAATCTTCCGATAGGATTGTGTTTTTCTTCTTATACATCAGATTATTTTAACGATTCGCCTTGACCTGTATACAGTATTCATTTTATAATGTCCTGGTAAACCAGCAACAAGCAGATTTTTTATAAATAGGAGGACTTTATGAGACCAGAATGGAACCATTTTCATACCGGAGTTTGGCAGAAAGAAATCAATGTTCGCGATTTCATTCAAAAAAACTATACGCCATACGACGGCAATGACGAATTTCTTGCAGGTCCTACCCAGAACACAAAGGATTTATGGGACCAGGTTATGGAGCTTTCCAGGCAGGAACGGGAAGCTGGCGGTGTGCTGGATATGGATACCAAAATCATTTCTACGATCACTTCCCATGGCCCTGGCTATTTAAACAAAGATAAGGAAACCATAGTCGGTTTTCAGACTGATAAACCATTTAAGCGCTCCCTGCAGCCTTACGGCGGCATCCGCATGGCGGTAAAGGCCTGCCAGGATAACGGTTATGAAGTTGATCCCGAAATTGTTGAATTTTTCACCAAACACAGAAAGACTCACAATGCCGGTGTATTTGACGCTTACACACCAGAGATGCGCGCCTGCCGTTCCAGCCATATCATCACCGGACTGCCGGACGCCTACGGCCGCGGCCGTATCATCGGCGACTATCGCCGGGTGGCCCTTTACGGTGTGGACCGCCTGATCGAAGATAAGATCGAGCAGAAAAACACGACCCGCACCATCATGTACTCTGACGTTATTCGAGAGAGAGAGGAACTTTCTGAGCAGATCCGTGCGCTGGAAGAGTTAAAGGAACTGGGAAAGATCTACGGTTTTGACATCTCCCAGCCCGCTTCCGATGTAAAGGAGGCCATTCAGTGGACCTACTTCGGCTATCTGGCTGCCGTCAAGGAGCAGAACGGAGCCGCCATGTCCCTGGGCCGCACCTCCACCTTCCTCGATATCTACGCAGAGCGCGATTTAAAGGCCGGAAAATATACAGAAGAACAGATTCAGGAATTTGTTGACCACTTTGTCATGAAACTGCGCCTGGTCAAGTTCGCCCGCACTCCGGAGTACAACGAACTTTTCTCCGGCGATCCCACATGGGTAACGGAGTCCATCGGCGGCGTGGGAATTGACGGCCGCCACATGGTGACCAAGATGTCCTTCCGGTATCTGCACACCCTGAAAAATCTGGGAACTGCACCGGAACCCAACCTTACCGTACTCTGGTCAACCAAGCTGCCCATGAACTTCAAGCGGTTCTGCGCCAAGACCTCTATCGAGTCTTCTTCTATTCAGTATGAGAACGACGATCTGATGAGAGTAACCCACGGCGACGATTACGCCATCGCCTGCTGCGTCTCTTCCATGAGAATCGGCAAGGAAATGCAGTTCTTCGGTGCCAGAGCCAACCTGGCAAAATGCCTGCTTTACGCCATCAACGGCGGCGTGGACGAAATCACCAAGAAGCAGGTTGGCCCCAAATACCGCCCCATCACCTCCGAATACCTGGATTACGACGAGGTAATGGACAAGTATAAAGACATGATGAAATGGCTGGCTCAGGTCTACGTCAACGCCCTGAATATCATTCATTACAACCACGACCGCTACTGCTATGAGCGCATCCAGATGGCTCTCCACGATAAAAAAGTGACACGCTGGTTCGCCACCGGCATTGCCGGCCTGTCCGTAGTGGCCGACTCTCTGTCAGCCATCAAGTACGCAAAGGTCAAGACGATCCGCGACGAGAACGGCATTGTAGTAGACTATGAGGTGGAGGGCGACTTCCCGAAATACGGCAACAATGACGACCGGGTAGACAGCATTGCCAGCGACTTAGTCCACACCTTTATGAACTATGTCAAAGGAAATCACACCTACCGCGGCGGTATTCCCACCACTTCCATCTTGACAATCACTTCAAACGTAGTTTATGGTAAGCATACAGGTTCCACCCCTGACGGAAGAAAAGCCGGCGAAGCCTTTGCTCCGGGAGCCAACCCGATGCACCGCAGAGATAGCCACGGCGCCGTCGCTTCTCTGGCCTCTGTGGCGAAACTTCCGTTTAAAGACGCCCAGGATGGTATTTCCAATACCTTCTCTATTATTCCGGGCGCATTGGGAAAAGACGATCAGGTGTTTGCCGGTGATCTGGAAGTCGAGCTGGACCTGGACATCGAAGACATCGAATAAGACTGACGGGAGGAGTCCAGAATGGATGAAAAGAGAATTGACGATCTGGTAGCCATGATTGATCAGTTTATGTCAAATAACGGCGGGCATATGAATGTCACCGCGGAGGATAACGGCAATCTCCAGATGGATACCGCTTCTGTTAAAATCAGCACTATGAATTCTCTGGATTGTGCGGCCGGGAACCTGGCCTGCCAGGTTCCCACACTGTTTGAGGGAATGGACCGGTCGGAGGACGATCCAGAATACACAGCTTCCCGCGAATGGGAAGAAGAATCATAAACAGACTATAGAGGAGGAATATTTTATGGTACACGCAAGTGAATCTCAAATCGATAACCTGGTTTCTATGTTAGACGGCTACGCTGCCGAGGGCGGCCACCACTTAAACGTAAATGTATTCAACCGGGAAACTCTGCTGGACGCACAGGCACATCCCGAAAAATATCCCCAGTTGACAGTCCGTGTCTCTGGCTATGCTGTTAATTTCAACAAGCTGACCAAGGCTCAGCAGGATGAGGTTATTTCCAGAACCTTCCACGACCACATTTAATCATTTTGCACAGACGGGGCCTTGCAGCTATGCAGGCCCCTTTTTGGAGGTTTTTTCATGATCGGCCATATTCATTCTATCGAAAGTTTCGGCACTGTAGACGGGCCGGGGGTTCGTTTTGTCATATTTTTGAAGGGCTGTCCCATGCGCTGCCAGTACTGCCACAATCCGGATACCTGGGAGATGGGCGGCGGCACAGAAATGACCGTAGAACAGATCATGGAGGAATTTGAACGCTCTAAAGATTTCTACACCCGCGGGGGGATTACGGTCACAGGGGGAGAACCTCTGGTACAGTTAGAGTTTGTGACAGAACTTTTTGAGGAGGCTCACCGTCGCGGTATCCATACCTGTCTTGATACTTCCGGAATTACCTTCCGCCCGGACAACCCAGCTCTCCTTTCCCGCTTTGAACGTCTCCTGACCGTAACAAACTTGGTTATGCTGGACATTAAGCACATAGATCCGCAGAAGCATCTGGCCATCTGCAAGCAGCCTCGGGATAATATCCTGGCTTTCGCCCGTTATCTGGAGCGCCTGTCCGTCCCGGTATGGATCCGCCACGTGGTCGTTCCTGGCCTGTCTGACGACGAGGAGGATCTGTACCAGCTTGGCAGATTCATTGGAACGCTCCACAATGTAAAGGCTCTGGACGTTCTTCCTTACCACGATATGGGAAAAGTAAAATACCACAAACTGGGGATTCCCTATCCTCTTGAAAATGTCTCTCCTCTTCCCAGGGAGAAAGCTGTCTGGGCTAGAACTGTCATTATTCGAGGAATACGTGACGAGCGGAAAAAAGCGTTTTCCAATGCTTCTAATTTAGAACAATAGCACCATTATTTTTCACTTGAATATTCATGTAAAATGGTTTAGAATAAAGAAACAAAAGTACTTTTATTTTAATTTTAAGGAGGTAATTACCATGGCATATGTAATTGGCGATGCTTGCGTAAGCTGCGGCACCTGTGCTGGCGAATGTCCTGTAGGCGCTATTTCTGAAGGAGATGGAAAGTACGTTATTGATGCTGATTCCTGCATCGATTGCGGTACCTGCGCTGGCGTATGTCCTACCGGCGCTATCGAAGGCTAATAAACGGCTACATAATGCCTCTTCCCAGCAGGAAGAGGCATTTTTTGTGTGTTTTATGACAGATTAGACATAAAAAATTTTTGTTAAGGAGCCTTTCTCTATGAATAAACCTATAATTGGCCTCACCCCCTCCCACGACCTGGAAAAGGATCAGTGCTTCTTAAATCCCTTGTACATACGTGCCTTACAGCAGGCCGGTGCCGTCTGTTTCATGTTGCCTCTGGGCGTCGCTTTGGAGGATCTTCGCCAATTAGCTGCTCTGTGTGACGGAATTCTTTTTACCGGAGGACCGGATGTCCATCCCTTTCGCTTCGGCGAAGAGACTCTCCCTAAATGCGGCGAAGTTTCAGCGCCCAGAGATCAATTGGAATTGGATCTGCTCTCCATTGCCTTGAGCGATGGCAAACCTATCTTAGGAATCTGCCGCGGCATCCAGCTTATAAACATTGGCCTGGGCGGAACCATCTATCAAGATCTGGAAATGCAGCTTCCCAAAGACACGCCTGTCCTCTGCCACCGTCAGCCATATCCTCCGGACCTGCCTTCTCACTATGTAACTGTGACACCCGGTTCTCTGCTGGCATCTATCTCCGAGAGTGACCGTCTGGAAGTCAATTCCCTCCACCATCAGGCTGTGCGCGCTCTGGCTCCTGGCCTGACGGCCAGCGCCTATTCATCCGACGGGCTGATCGAGGCTGTGGAAATGCCTGGCTATCCCTTTCTCTTAGGTGTTCAATGGCATCCCGAATTTCTCTTTTCCACCCAAAAGGCCGCCGGAGAGATATTCAGGGCCTTTGTAAACGCCTGCAGCCGTCAGAAGTAACTCTGTCTGCCTCTCAAACCAGCAAATAGCCTGTCCGATCTCGGCTCCCATGCTGTCGGACAGGCTATCTTTCTATTTTCCTTTCTTCCAAAATCCCTTTTTTTTAAAAAATGGAACCTTCGCTGCTGCCGCTTCCGCCCGGCCTCTGTTCTCCTTCTGATAGGTCCGGATCACCTCATCCAGGCGCTTAAACCGCTCCTCCTCTTTCTCATTAGAAACCTGGAACAGATACTCCATATCCTTTGATACCTTATCGTTCACCATCTGGCTAATGTCCTGGCTCAGTTTTTCGTTGTTCGCTTCCAAGGCCCGCCCGATAATATGATTCATAATTTCCTGAAATTGTTCCATCTTTTCCTCCGGCGTCAGCCCTGCGGCCACCTCTCCGGCCTCAATTTCCGGATAACGGATCAGGTCTGTCCCGTCCTCCTCTGTCACAATCGTTCCAGAGTTCTCGACCACTTTCTCCTCCTGTACACCCTTTTCCATTTTGTTTGTCCCTTGTTCTGCCGCCTTTTGATCCGATTCCCCTGCACATTTTTTCAATGCTTTTTCCATATCTTCCTCCAAGACCTCATCTGATATTATCAAATCCTTCCCGGACTCTATTATCCTGTCCAACGCACTTTTGATCGCCTTGAGCTGGTATCCTTTTTCCTTCAACGCCTTTACCTGACGGAACAATCGAATGTGCACTTCTGTATAATACCGATGTCCCATCTCATTCCTGGGAATATCCAGCTTCAGCTCCTCTTCCCAGTACCGCAGCACATGAGCCTCCACATCCACTTTCTTTGATGCATCGGATATTAAATAATGTATCTCATTCATAGACTTGCTCTCTCCTTTGGTTTTCTCCTTCCCAGCCTGTCCTCAAAAACCATATACAGTAAAACCAGGATTTCTTAACCTATTTATAGTGTATGCCAGGGGGTTGAGAATTATGATTAAGAGAGCATAAAAAAGCAGGCCGGGAAATCGCGATTTCCCGGCCTAAAAGCCTATCTCCCATTATTCAGTTTCATCTGCGCTTCTGTAGACAGGATCCGAAGAGATGTAAACGCCATCGGAATATGTGTCCTGGCTCTCAATGACGCTGCCCTTCCACACGCCGTGAGATCCTCGGATCCGATAATAATGTTCGGCCGGTTGGTCTGTGACCGTAAAGGACAGGGTTGCCTTCGTCAGCTTGCCGTTTGGCATATCGGAAGGCAAAAAAGTATAATCGTAGTCTGCCACCTGATTCCAGCTTCCGCCCTCCAGCCGATCCAGATAAAGGCTGATCCGGATCTTATCGACTTCTTCATGGGCTGTGGTGGAGGCCGTGATGCCGATCACCCCGCTGCCCTTGTTGGTGATGCCGGCGCGGGAAGAGGAAATATACTGCCCCCTGGGCTCAATGGCCCAGTCAACAGATGCAAACTCCGATGTCTCCGTTCCGGCAGATCCTGCCGTCGCCGGGACTGCCGCTGCCAGTGCTACCGCCATGGCCAGCCCCATGACTTTTCTGTACTTTTTTTTCATATTCACCCTCCTTTGATATATTAAAACTTCATGTTCACTATCATTTTAACAAATTCTTCTTCCTCCATAATCCCTTCCACATAGTAGTACTGTTTATCCTGCTCATACACAGCACTGAATTCATCTACTTCCGTTCCCTTTTCTATGACAATGTCCTCGTCCAGCCATTCATTATATATGCTTTTATAGGCCACTCTGTCCGATGTGATATTATCTGAATTTACGTCCGTCCCTATCGCCAGAATAACGTAAATCATCTTTTCTTTATAAGAATAGTCCATCACCGCATAGCCGTCCTCTATGACAGCCTGCTCGAATCTCATCCCATCTGGCCGATATTTTAGCTTTAATACCGGAATCCCCAATTTCTCTTCTATCTCCTGATACGCCTCTTCCTCATCATGCAGTATCAGATTCTCCGACTCATTATTCCATGCAATATTACTCCCCTGTCCGTCTCGAATATCCGCTTTATACTCCAGCGCCCTTCTCCCGCCAACGCCAATTCCCGTAGCCAACAGCAGGCTCCCTGCTATGGCTGCCGCGATCAGTACTCTCCATACTGTTTTGCTGATCCGATGAGGACGCTCTGACTCAGGCGGCCGCTCCGGCTCCTCCGTTTCCGCACTGCGAACTTTGTCATCTGGTTCTGCAAACTTTAATGGATCCGAATCGCTCAATTCTTTTTCGATCTGAGGTTGAATCCCTCTCTCTTTCATTTTGGCAAGAATTGTTTCAAATTCATCAGGCGGCGCCTGAAGGGAAGATGTCTGTTCTTCCATTTCGGCAGACTGTGCTTCAGCTTCAGCCTTCTCCAGCTCCTGCAGAAGCTGCTCGTCAGAATAGCCATAGGCTTCTTGAAGCAGCAATTCTATTTTTTTATCTTTAGTCTGATAGCTGTCTGCCTCTCGATTTTTTTCCACTCTGCACCTCGTACTAATTTGGTTAAAATTTCTTTTACTTACATGTATTACCCGCAGTTCCCTGGCCCTCTAGGGTTGACTTTTTTGCTATTGTGGTTACTATATAACTATAAAATCTTATCGGAGGTCCCCGTTATGAAGAAAATCGTATTGACCGGAGGCGGAACTGCCGGCCATGTTACACCAAACCTTGCCCTCATTCCACATCTTAAAGATTTAGGTTACGAAATCCACTATATAGGCTCCTACCAGGGAATCGAAAAAAAGCTGATTGAAAATGCCGGAATTCCCTACGATGGCATCTCTTCCGGTAAGCTCCGCCGCTACTTTGATCTGAAAAACTTCTCTGATCCCATCCGCGTGATCAAGGGCTATTGCGAAGCTTTAAAGCTTATTAAAAAATATAAACCTGATATTGTTTTTTCTAAAGGTGGGTTTGTTGCTGTCCCTGTCGTACTGGCGGCCAAACACTATAAAATCCCTACCATTATCCATGAATCCGATATGACTCCAGGACTGGCCAACAAAATCTGCATTCCTTCTGCTGTCAAGGTGTGCTGCAATTTTCCGGAAACCCTTCCCTATCTCCCTGAAGATAAAGCTCTTCTAACCGGGTCTCCCATCCGGGCAGAACTTCTCAAAGGCGATCGACTGTCCGGTTTAAAATACACTGGATTATCGGCAGACAAACCGATTCTTCTGGTCATAGGCGGAAGCCTGGGTTCCGTCAAGGTAAACTCTGCTATCCGCAGCATCCTTCCACGCCTTCTTATGCAGTTTCAGGTCATACATATCTGCGGCAAAGGCAATCTTGATGAAAGTCTGATTGGAACCAGCGGATATGTACAATACGAATATGTTGACGCTCCTCTTAAGCATTTGTTTGCAGCCGCTGACCTGGTCATTTCCCGGGCCGGTGCCAACTCCATCTGTGAGATTTTGGCTCTTAGAAAGCCTAATCTCCTGATCCCTCTGTCTGCATCTGCCAGCCGCGGCGATCAGATATTAAACGCAAATTCCTTCGCGAAACAGGGCTTTAGCTCTGTTCTGGAAGAAGAAAACCTAACTGACGACTCGCTTTTCCAGGCGATCTCAGACTTATATAATAACCGCCAGTCTTATATAGACGCCATGGAATGCAGCAATCAGGGAAATGCCGTTAAGACCATCATTGATCTGATAGAATCCCTTACTGCTTGAGCATCAGCAATCGTTTAATAATCATCTCCCAATTCGTTCCGGAGAAATTTTCTGGCTCTCGATATTCTTGTACGGCAGGCCTCTATGGAGATTCCAAGAATTTCTGCCACTTCCTTCTGCGGCCGTCCTTCAATCAAATGGAGTATGGCCGCATCCTGTAAGTCCTTGCTCATTTTGGAAATTGCATTCCGTATCGCTTCGTACGCTTCGTCCTCAAATATCTTTTCCAGGTAATCTTCCTTTCCGTATTTTGCTGACAGGCTGCTGTCTTCAATGAATTCTTCCGAACTCATACTGATCATATCCTGATTTTGTTTCTTTCTGTGGTAGTCTGTTGAACGATTTTTCAAAATCCTGACAAGCATTGCCTTCTTGCGGATCGGTGTCCAGGCTAAAGAGTAATGCTCAAAGTATGAAATAAAGGTTTCCTGAACGATATCATCTACATCTTTATCTGGAATTCCATATGACCTTGCCAGGATACGAAGAGGCTCTTGGTATACGTCATACAGGGACTGTAACAGCTCATCTATGTTTTGCTGCATGTCGTTCTCCCATATTTTTTTAAAGCAGCGTTCTTATTTTCTCCGCTGTTTCTGCCAGTTCCTTCTCATTTGCAGCATGAGGTTCCCACGCCGCAATAGACGGACCTCCCTGATATCTGGGAATTACATGTACGTGAAAATGAAATACCGTCTGGCCTGCATCTGTCCCGTTATTCTGAACCAGATTAAATCCAGAGCATCCCAGCCCTTCCTTCATCGCTGTCCCTATCTTAGCCGCCAGCGGAAGAACCTTAGCTGCAACCGTGTCGTCTAAGTCGCAAACATTTTTGTAATGGTTCTTAGGAAGGATTAAAGCATGGCCCTTTGACGCGGGGTTTAAATCTAAAATCACCCGAAAATCATTGTCTTCATAGACAGTCGCAGAAGGAATTTCTCCGTTTGCTATTTTACAAAAAATACATGTTTCATCTTTCATAATCCCATCTCCTCCTTAATCCTTCTTGCTATTTTGGAAATCTTTTCTCTCGTCTTCGATACAGCAGCGCTGCCATCAATAGGCCAATCAAAATTCCCGATAAGTGTGCCGTATTGTTTGTTCCGGTATTGATATAGCCTAAATATAACGAAAAAATGGCCATCAGGACAATCTGCCGGGTATTCAGATTTTCCAATCTTCCCCGGTTTGCTACTACTACATAAATCAGTCCTCCGACCACTCCAAATATGGCGCCAGACGCTCCTGCAGAAACTACATTTGGAGAAGTGTACATATAAACTATCGCAGAAACTACATTTGCTCCTACGCCGCTTATCAAATACAATAATAGATATCGCACTTTTCCCATTGCCCGTTCCAGCTTGTCTCCCAAAACAAAGAGCACCAGCATGTTGTTAACCAGATGATGTATTCCAAAATGCATGAAGACGGCTGTGACCAATCTGTAATACTCATTATTTCCTATTGCCAACGGGATATAGAGCGCTCCGTACCGAATCATAGTTCTGGCGTCTTCACTGGATCCTGCTAATTCCAGAAATATAAAGTACAGAATATTCAAAATTATGATTGCGTTGTTCACCCAGGAAATGTCTTGTTTGGAATTGAGTCTGACCATGGTGTCCGTCTCCTTTGAGTTTACATATATTCTACCATAAAAAACCGAGATTTTGAAGTCTTATTAGGGCTTAATTTCTCTAATATGGTCTACAGACAACATGCTCTTTATAGTGTGCTGCGCCACCTGATAGGCAGCGTCTTACAGAAAACGGAATCCACAATCCGCAATATAAATTTCATCACCCTCTTCCAAAAAGACCGTCTCATTGTTCATTAATGCCTTTCCCCGCACCCATGTCCCATTGGTGGAATTCAAATCAGTAAGGGTATATCCCTTTTCGTTCTTTTCTATTTTTACATGGATTCTGCTCACAGTGTCCCGCGTCAATATATAATCTACGATTCCGCTTTGTTTCCCTATTAAAAATGGAAAATACGGGACAGGAATATCTTCTGTCTTTTTGTCCATACTTACAAGGCAGCGAATCGACTTGTCTCTGCCCTCCTCTGCCGACAGAACCCTTGTCTCAAAAAATATAGGATCCTCTTGCTCCTCCACCGGCTCATCGTCTGCCCCCTGTTCTTCCATGAAGGTCTCCGCCTCGTTTCCAATCAAAGTCTCCCACTCACGTTGCCCTGCCTCTTCAGAAAATTCTGTTCCCAAAAAAGAAGTTTTTTGTGTTTTGTTCTTATCGGAGTTCTTCTTTCTTCGGACTTGAGCCGTTACTATTTTTACTGCCGCCGCTGCCGCCCAGAATCCATACCAGCCAACAATCCCATACCAATACTCTTTCATCAGAGCGGTGCCTTTTAGGATCCATATAAGACTGGGAACCAGAAGAACTCCTGCTGCTGTTACTGCTATCTGAATGTTTCTGCCGCTGCGAGGTTCAGCTTTTTCTTCCTTTGCCGAAATCGCTTCCTCTTGAAAATCCTTCTCTGTACTCTCAGATTTTTCTCTCTGTTCAGGATTGATCTCATCTCTTATTTGGCAAACAAGCTCTCTGTCTTCTCTCAGCGGAAGCCATTTTAAAAGACTTTCCATACCGTAAAATTCTTTCTGACTTTCCTGATACAAACGATATGAGAGCAGAGCGCTTTCTTTGTCACGGTGATCGGTCTTCTTTAACAGATATTGCAGCAGTCTTTCCATGTCCTTAGAAAAATCTGCTTTCCTGTCCGGAACAAGGCAGAAAAAGAATTGAACGATCTCCGGATCTGTATAAATATACTGCGGATCCAGAAGAATCTGGCTTTCTTGCAAAAGGTAATTCTCTAATCTCTCCAGGAGCGCCGCTATAGAATAAATCAATTTTACAATTTCCTGCCTCTTGATAGTCCTCCCTTCCAAAATGCGGTTTACAGGCTGTCGCGATGTGATTTCATAATAAAACTCGATCCCTGTTTCCGTTTGTCGAAAGCGGAACTTCAAAAGACCTTCTATAGAGTTTGCCATCAACATTCTACATTCATAGTTTTCTTTCTGAATTTCATCTGCTCTAATAATTAAATAGTTATGGCGCATTTGTCTTTCATAGCTAACTTCCATCTCTATCCCCCAACTGCCTCACTGCTTCTGCTCTCCTTATAAATCTCTCTGGCCGAAAAATTTCTGTTTCAATCTGGCCTTTCCATGCTTTTTTCCGTATACCCGCTTCTACCGTTCCTGAAATCACTTCCCCATCTTCCTCTAAAAAAATCCGGAAATTACCAAGAGAAATTTCTTTTCCGTTTTCATCCACTTCCCGGTCCTCTCCTCCAGAATCAGCCTTCTCAACAGCTTCGTGGAGCGCCATCATTCCAACTGTTATGTCACGCATCTGATAAATCTCCTGAATCAGGCTCACAATTAAAAAGCAAAAAATCCCCATTACTGCTGCCGCCTCTACCGTATAGCTCCCTTTATAGACCACAAATTTCCTCCTCATAGGATCGTCAGCCATACCCCCACTGGAAAAACAAAGGGTAAAAATGGCAATTCTTTCTTTTTAACTTGCTTCCATCCCATGCGGCCTATTACCATTAAACCGGCTCCCCAAAGGCTGCATAAGATCAGACTGAACCACAGAAGGCACAAATTTCTCCACAGGCCTAAGTAAATTCCTGTAATCATAAATGTCAGTCCATCGCCCTTTCCTATCGCACCATCGCTCTTTTTAGAAATAAAAAGCAATAGGAGACCAATTCCAACCCCTCCGCATATTTCGCCAAAAGACAGATCGGACGCAGGGCCACGAATAAATTTTCTAATCTGTTCTGCTTCCCAAATACCTTCTTTTCCTATCTGACAGATTCCCCTCCATAAGACAGCTTCTATTGCTGCCGCCACATACAGCCATCCAGGTATGAATCGGTACTTCCAGTCATAGATTGCTGCTGCCAGCAAAAATATCAAAATTCCCATGGAGCCCTCCTACCAGCAATAAGAACATTTTCCCAAAGATTCTACCTGCGAAAGCGGCACCGCTTCCACATATGAAATAATTGCGGAACAGCTCCAGTCTGTATGATAGCTTTCTCCGCTGGGCATTATGTAGACAGTAGTTCCACTTCCCGCTCCTTTTCCACAGACATGGCATGGCCCGTACCTGGCCCCGCTCCCGTTGCGGTAAGTTTCCAAACTATCATACAAGACAGGCTGCAGTTCATTTGAAAGATAATGACAGCCTCGTGTTTTGTGATATCTGGTGCTGTTTCTTCCTATATATACAATTTCCTCTTTTCCGGATAGGCTGCCTTCTTCTGATTGTGTTCTTTCAAAACCCAAAATCCCTGTACTTCCTATCCAAGCTCGTCGGATACTGCGAACTTCCATAGGAATTGCATGGAGACCCAATATAGAAAATGGCAGCTCCATGTCATAATTTAAGGTAAAGTTAATCGTTTCACCGTCTTTCAATACGCTGCTTTTCCGAAAGGAAAGGGCTCTAATTCCTTCTTGGTTTATTTTTCCTTTTATCTGACTGCTTCCTAGCAATTCTGTCCCGATCTCCATTCCATTATCACCTGCTCCAAGGTAAGCATACTGACTGTATCTTTTACAAACCGTTTCTGTGATCGCCTGTATCTGCCGTTGTCTGTCCATCATTTTCATAGGCATCGCCATGCATACGGCTGCAAATACAAATAAACTTAATGAAATCGATGCTTCTACAGCCATACTCCCTCTTGCAATTATTTGTTTGGAACCAGATTTTTTCTTTGTCGGTTTTAAGGAGGATGACCACACCCTTTTTCCACGGAAACGGATGAATCCTGCCAAAAGGGGCCGTACTTGGAGAGTTGCGCTTTTTCGCCTTATTCTTTTTTTATTAGCTGTTTGATTCTTTATTCTATTTTCATATTGGTCAATAGCCGGGAAAAAGGGCATGGTCATCCTCCTTTCTGCTCATTGCGATCCATTTTAGTATGCTTTACAGACGTCTGTACTGTATAAGTAAGTTTTTCTCCCTGTTCCAATTACACTTTTCAACAGTTCCAGCGAACTAAAAACATGTTTTCCACAAACTTCAGCCGTTATATCCACCTGATATGCACAGTGATCCATCCGAAATCCCGGTGTATCTTCTGCCAGCCTTGTCTGTATCAGATCCATCATCCTGTAATCAACGGTATCTACCGGCATTAAAAACAAGAAAAATTTCAAATACCCGGTGTAATTTACACCTTCGTCATTTTTTCCAAGAGGAACCGTCCCGTTTCGGCCAATATCCAGAAGGCCTTCCAAGCTTAAGTTCCAGGAACTGCTGTTTTTCCATATCGGGACGTTCCCTCCCGATAAAAGTGTCTTCACGTCCACCAGCGCCTCTCCCAGAGCCCAGATCCCCATGATAAAAAAAGCCGTAATTCCAATAAGCGGCAGAAATCCTGTCCCTCCTACCATAGCAGCCGCCAGGCCCTCGGCTTCCTGTCGTTTTTGTGAGTCGGTCAAAATTGCAATGAAGTTCAGCCCCTCTCTGACCGCCAAAAGCTGTTTGACGCAGTCTGCCAGATTTCTTTGATCGATTCGGTTGCCATGAATCAGGTATTCCAGTGCATACTGGAGCTTTCCCTCTTCTTTATTGCAAAAATCTCCAAAAAATTTCTCACAGTATTCTATATATAACACTTTATCTGCAACCCCATTCACCCCTAAGACCCTTGATTCTCTTTGCATATCGCCTTCTCCATCCATCCTCTCATCAGAAGGGAGACCGGATTTTGGCAAAATAACTTCCGATACCTCAGTATTCTCCGGCAATACCATCTCAAGGAGAGCTGAATCTGCACCCCGCCTGATTCGGTTCAAAATTCCTTCCGATTCCCTGTCCTCTCCTCCCAGAGAGCATGTCAATTCCAGTATCTGATAATTTGAAAAAATGTTTCTTACAGAATCCCATAAAGCATCTTCGTCCAGCTCGCCTTCTTCCTCCGCTGACTCCCACTGCCGAATCTGTATTTCTACCTCCGCTGCTGCCTCCATAGCCTCCAACACCAATTCCTTTTGCTGATATGCCAGTTCTGTGAGGCTTTCCACTTCCATTCGCCTCTCACCGTCTTCTTCCGTATAGGTGTCATAACGTTGGAATTCTCTGTCAATGATTTCCTGCATATTCCCGCTAATGTCGCCCTGCCTTTTTTCATAATCTGTTTTCACCTCTTCCATCTGCCGCCCTAATCTATCTGCTTTCTCTCCATACTCCTCCACCAACTTTGGCACACGTTCCAGACAACCTACCAGCTTTTCAGATGCCTTCCAAAATTCTTGTCCATCTCCACTGTTTAAAGCTTCCCCCGCTTCTCTGCAAAAGTTCTCCTGCTGCTTTAAGGTTTCCTGTAGTTCCTCTAATATTCGTTCTATCTCCCATGCCGCTTTGCTCTGACCTTCCATCTGCTTTGAAACTTCATTAACGGATTTCGCCTCACGTACGGCTGCTTCTGTCTCCAGAATCAAATCTGTATCTGGCCCTTGGGTCCAGATTCCGTATCTCATAAAATCTAATATTTCTGCTTCCAGGTACTGACCATTTCCGTCCGTCAAATGAACCGTATCTTTCAGGCTGACACGTTCCGGCTCCATAGGATACCAATTATCAGTCTCTGAATAATATTGTAAAAAGCGCATGAACTCGTTTTCTATTGCTGCTTCCTCAGAGTACGCCAGGCCAAAAATTCTATATTGATCCCACAGCGGCCTATAATACTGGCTCATAACCGAGTCCAGAGAAGAAACGGCTGATATTTGCAGATAATATCTGGCTCCAGCCATCCTGGCCGATTCCAAAAGACCGCAAATCAGCGCCAATATACATACTAGAATCAGACTTATGAATACGGTAATCTGTCCCCCTGCCTTCACTAATACACCTCTTTCGATTGGCTGTTGATTTCTTTAAATACGTTGTTTAAAAGGGTTGTGATCTGCTTTTTAAAAATAATTACCAGCCCGATCAAGACCACCAATATCAGTACAACCTCAATAACTCCTATTCCGTCTTCTTCCTCAAACCATTTTTCCAGCTCGTGTCGAATTTTCAATGTTTCACCCCCGCAAAATTTATAGACTAATAAAGACTCATAAATGCCGGAACCACTACGATTACCATAACAATGGCCAGCAGCATAAACATTGGCAGCAGCAGCTTAGTTCCAGCCTCCTCCCCCTGCTTTTTCGCCAGATTTTTTCTCTCTTCAAACGCATCGGCAACATCATCATCCAGCATCTGGCGAAGATTCTTCAAGCCGGTTTTTCGGTTTTGTTCCAGCAAGCTGCTTAATTTCAGATAGGGCCGCAAGCCGCAACGTCTTCCAAATTGCCGGAACGCCTCGCTTTCTGAAATTCCTCTGTTAAAATCTGTGCAAGTTCGCAGAACTTCCTCATAAACCGGTTTCTTCTCTTTTCGGTCAGTCCTGGACAACTGTTCCTGATAATCCTTTGCCATTCTCTCCCATGCCGTCCGAACCGTCATACCAGCTCCCAGATAGATCTGCAGTTTGGATACTAATTCCGAATATTCCAGCATAAGAAGTTCTTTTCTCTTTTTCTCCCGCTCATTCTGCCTCACTGGTTCTTCCAGCCCGTAGAGGATAGCCGCAGCAACTCCCATAATCAGAATCAGCCAAGTACTTCTGTCCGGTCTGATGCGGTAGGATAAGTCAGCTCCGTTGAACTTTTTCGGAAGAATCAGATAATCTTCTTCTCGACTGTCCTCCTCTGCATCTGATATTTGCTGAGATAACTCTAGAATCTTCTGCTGTTCCTGTGTATAAGCCGGTGGCAGAAGCCTTACGGGAAGCTGAAATGTGCTTTCTCCTGTTTCATCTGAAATCGTAACCGTCAGACACACGGTTTCGCCGTTTTCCTCTATATTCTGGTTATAGACTCTTCCAAAACTGTCTATCTTTTCAGGGTTGTCAGATTCCCATTGGAGTTCCATTCCGCTTTCTTCTATTCTGGTGATCAAATTCAGGTCTGACCGCACCTCCTGCAAAGACAGGTTCTCCTGTAGTATCAAATCCGGCAGTTGTTCCATGACTTGCCTTCGGTTTTCTCTGGCCTCCGCTTTTCCCGGTCTTCTGCTGTTAACCGAAACCTCAATAGGAACTTCCTCCTCAGCAAGCCCTTTTACCAAAAACTCATACTGTACCTCGCCGGATCCCGGGTTCCCTCTTTTTACCGCTCCGTCTGCCACAGACTGCTCTCCATTCATCCATTGGGCAATTCCGAACAGAACCAGCGAAGCTGCAATACAAGCTGCTTGTTCTTTCTTGAAATAGGCCTTCTTTTTTACAACGCGTCTGCCTTTATCTGCAGCAGCCGGTCCTCCCATCTTTTTCCATCCACTCCTTTCTTCCCGCCCGCCTTTCCCAGGCCTGTACTTTCCCGAATTCCTGTTTCAAAGTTCAGGAAACTGTGATGTCCAGTATCTTTCCCGATATCCAGTAAGCTGCTCCGTAGATTGCCAGACAGCCAGACATCACGATTCTTCCAAGGACAGTAGTATACATCTGATCAAAAAACCCCGGAGAAGTAAGGTCTACATACAAAATAATCAGAAAAGGAAGTAAATTCATAATTTTCTGTTCAAATCTCCTGGACGCCGTCAAGGTTTGGATTTCTTCGTAAACTTGTATTTTGTCCCGAATCGATTCCGCCGTTCGATTCATAATTGCGACCATGTCTCCTCCGCTCCTCTTTGCTACCATAAATACCTGAGTAAAACTGGAAATTTCTTCTATCCCGCTTCTTTCAGAAAAATCCCTTAAGGCCTGCTCCACTGTACAATTCAGTCTGACTTGCTTTGCCATATAGTCAAATTCTCTTACCAGCATTCCCTGAGGACCATACAACGCCCTCAGCTCTGCCTCTCCCGCCTCCAAAGCATTCTCCATGGAATATCCGGCTCCCAGCAGAGCAGCCAGTATCAGAATCCCCTCTTTAAATTCACTCCTCAGAGTTTCTTTTCTCTTTCTGCACAATGCCTTTTTATGCCAGAATGGATAGGCGAAACCAAAGGGAACCAGTACCGCAAATGCCGCCAGGCTCCGGTAGAATGTATAGGCGATCGCCGCACAGATGCCAAGCCCTGTTAAGGTAAGCAATGCCCACTGCCCCGGGCGAAGGCGATATCGGTCATATCTCATAGCCTGCTGCGGCAAGTTTTGATACATTTTTAAGTTCTCCGATTTTTTTAAGTTGCCCCTCCACGGCTTTGCTCTCTCTTTCTGCCTGTTCCCGGCCGCCTTCAGAGTTTTTCTCTTCAAAGCGATACAGGGGATAAACCGCAATCTCACCATTTTCTATTCCTCCCACCTCCTCAATCGCCAATACCCGCCTGCTCCTGTCCCGAAGCCTGCCTAAATGGATCAGAATGTCAATTGCTGAACTGATCTGGCTGCGTACCGCCATAAGAGGGATATCTGCCGCCGTCAGCACCATTGTTTCCAGGCGGCTGAGCATATCCCGCGGGCTGTTTCCGTGGCCTGTAGACATGCTCCCGTCATGGCCTGTATTCATAACCTGAAGCATTTCCAGGGCCTCTCCTCCCCGCACTTCACCAACAATTATGCGGCTGGGGTTCATTCTCAAAGATGCCTTCAGAAGATCCCGAACTGTCACCTCCCCCAGGCCCTCGCTGTTGGCATTCCTGGTCTCCAGTCTCACCAGATTTGGAATCTGCTGTATCTGAAGTTCGGCTGAATCCTCGATTGTGATGATTCTCTCTTCAGGAGGGATCATTGCAGAAAGCGCATTTAAAAATGTACTTTTTCCAGAGTTCGTCCCCCCGCTGATGAAAATATTGTAGCCGGAGGCCACCAGTTTCCCTAAAAATTCAACTGCCTCCTGGGTGATTGAACCCAACTTCACTAATTTGGGTATGGTAATCGGTTCCGGAAACTTTCGAATCGTTATCGCCGGCCCATCCATAGCGATTGGCGGCAGGACAATGTGGACTCTCGACCCATCCTCCAGCCTTGCATCCACTATAGGGGATGCTGTGTTCACAATCCTGTTTACTCTGCTGACAATCTGCTGTATCATATCTTCCAGTTGTTCCAGGCTTTCAAATCGCCCGTCCCACTGCTCAACACGACCCAGCCGCTCAATAAAAATATCTTCTGTCCCATTTACCATAATTTCCGTCACGTCCGGGTCGTCTACTAATTCCTGAAGAATATCCAGGCGCCGAAAAGAGTCAAACAGTCTGCGATGGAGTTTTTCCCTGACCGGCAAAGGCAAATAGATATCTTGCCCGTATTTGAAGATTTCTTCATCAATTACGTCTTTCAGCGCGCTGTCACTGAGACTGGGCTGTTCCCGAAGGACTCTCATGATCTTTTCCTTCAGTATCCCTGCCGCTTTACCCGTCATGTCCCGGGAATTACCCTGCATCCTGCTCATTGATCTTTCCTTTCAGAAGCCGACGCACATAGTCCCCCAGCTCTCCCCATATCAACTGTTCTAAATAGTCTTCCCGGCGGCTGAAATTGCTGTGGTAAGGAAGTTTCAATTTTTGAATCTGACACCTCAAATTCTTCCGTCCCGAAGCATCCAGGTACTCTTCAAATATTTCAATTTTAGCTGCAGAAAGCACATCTTCTTTGACAGGCATATACACAGTCTGGCAAATGTCCAAAATCTCTGCCGCCAGCCGCCCAAATTGCCCAATATCAACGATTACAGCATCATAAACTCCCTCTCTGGCCAAACACGACAAAAATCCTGTAATTGTTTCTGCAGTTACACTTGCCAGATCCTCCGGATAGCGGGCAGGTGCAATATAGTCCAGTCCTCCCCACGTATAGACCATAGTTGCCAGTTTGACCCAGTTATAATTTCCCTGCCGGTAGTAATAAAGTGCATCTGACAGATTCCCTTTAAAGCTCTCTGGCATCAGCTTCGCCAAGGCCGAACAATCCTCTAAATTAAGATACAGAACCTTATGATCCCGGGACATAATTTGTCCTAAAGCCAGGCAGAAGGATGTTTTTAAACACCGATTCACCGGTGAATATACGCCGATTATCTTTGCTGCCACTCCCGATACGGCCGCTTCCGTTTCCGGAGCCGCCGAGTAGCAGGCCATTACCTCCCGCAAAATCCCCTCCGCAGACTGATATTTGTATATGCTTGCCTGCCCTTTCTCTACTGGAATCAGCTCCCCATCCGACAAGGTCAGAATCTGACGGGCCGGGCAATCCTTTACCAATTCTCTGGCTCCCACATCTACCAACAAAATTTCAACCGGATTCTCTTCCATGTACCTCTTTAACCGCTCAATTGATGTAAATGCAATAACAGTGAACGGTACCGTTTCCTTCTGGTTTGCCACCTTAGCAAACCGGTCTGCATAAAAAGGGTCAACATCATAAACTGCAATCACCCGTTTCATAGCCTATGTTTCCTCCATGTGTGTATTACTTTCAGAGAATCACTGCAGTCCTCCCAAACAGACTGTTGCCAGAAAACCACCCATCAGGCAGACTGCCAGCGGCACTGTTGCTCCATAACCGTCCTCTTCAATATTAAAGTAAGGAATTCTCTGTTTTGTGCGAATCGTCTGTCTGATCCAGACAAGCAGATAGACTGTTCGCTGCAGCCCTTGTCCCCCAAAAAGGAGTTTTCCCAAAGACCACGCAGCCCCAATGACGAATCCGATGGCAATCGTTAGAAAACCTCCACGGATCCCCAGATATCCGCAAGTCAGGGCCATTAATTTGCAATCTCCTGCCCCAATCATCCGGAAATAGAATAAAAGAAAAGTTCCGCAAGCGGCCGCAGCAGCCACAGCTAAAAATGCCGCAAAGCGCTCTGGGCCATCAAAAATAACTAGTACCATCCAAAACAGCAGCCATTTATTGGGAATCTTATGTGTAAACACATCCCACGCCGCTGCTCCTGCCAGCATTGCCCCTGCTTCAAGCAGCCATATATCAATAATTTTCCCCTCCTTTCGCAGCGTCAGTTTTATGCTGTACCGTTTGTTCATGCATCCCGCCTGTCAAGTATTTGCACCTAAATATACCTGCAACAATTACATCCGTTTGACAAGCGCTTGCAACAATCCATGGAATCTTTGCCGATAAAGGCTGACTGCCGGTTCCCCGGCATATATGATATATAAAGATAAAATTTGTACGCTCCTGAATCTCCAAATATGGGAGGAAGCGTCTTGAAATGGTATATTTATTATGCCTCTAAAAGGACGATTTGTCAACCCCTATTTTTTGTTTTTTCTGTTCCATATTTTTAACCGCGTGTTTAGAGATTTCGGGTGTCTCTATCCGCTATTTTTGTACTTTTTGTATACTTTTTATTGACGTTTTCTCGTTCTGATGGTAAAATATGCTTAGTTTATTTTTTTAAACCAATGGAGGAGAACAACTGCATGAGCGAACTGACGGACTTGAAAGAACAATTTTATTCTTGTATGCCTCTTTTTATTGCCTTGGGCGATGAAGTCCGGTTGGGAATTGTGGCGGCTTTATCCAATGCTTTTTCTAACGGCCGGCAAGGCTTAAATGTAAACGAGATTACCCAGAAAACGAATCTTTCCCGCCCTGCAGTCTCCCATCATCTGAAAATATTAAAAGATGCTGGTTTTATCGCCTCCCGACAGGAGGGAACGTCTAACATCTATTTTCTTACTATAGAAGAACCTACCAAACGGATGATGGAGTTGGGGCGCCTTCTCCAGAAAACATTCTTGAATCCGGCTTCATGAATAATTTTCCATTTTCCAGTTATACTATTGTTATCAAAGACTGGGAGATGATGTAATGATTGGATTACGAAAAAAAAATGCTTCTTTTTCCATAGAGAACCAAATTCTCAGAGCGGAAATCGAGCGCAGTAAACGCGCCATTCTGTCGGCGCAAAACCAATTTGAACAGGTGGTGGATCCCACTCTGATCGATTGCTATATCTATGAATTAAATGCAGCGCAGTTGCGCTATCAATTTCTCCTGAGAAGACTGAAAAACCAGGAGACGGCATGAGCTTGCCATGTCTTTTTTCATCCGGCTCATGCAGAAAGGTTTAGGAGGTTAAGCATCATGAGCACTTGGTATGAAAAAAGCGTATTCTATCACATGTATCCGCTGGGGATGACAGGAGCGCCTAAAGAAAATCGGGAAGACCGCATTGAGCATCGGTTCCAGGAATTAAAACAATGGATCCCTCACATCCACTCTCTGGGATGCACCGCTGTCTATATCGGCCCTCTTTTCCAATCCAGTTCCCACGGTTATGATACCTGGGATTATAAAATAGTGGATCGCCGGCTGGGAGACAACGATGATTTTAAAGCCTTCACAGAACTCTGCCACAGTTTCGGGATAAAAGTAGTTGTCGATGGTGTTTTCAACCACACAGGGCGAGAATTTTTTGCGTTTCAGGACATTCGTGAAAAACGCTGGGATTCCCCATATAAGGATTGGTATCGTGGGATCAATTTTGACTGGGGCAGCCCCAAAGGAGATCCTTTTAGCTACGATGCCTGGCAGGGACACTATGAGCTTCCCTGTTTAAATCTCCAGAATCCGGCGGTCAGACAGTATCTTTTTGACGTCATCCGTTTCTGGATTGATGAATTTGACATTGACGGAATCCGTCTGGACTGTGCTAATGTTCTGGATTTTGGCTTCATGGAGGAGATGCGGAGGGAAACCGAAAAAATGAAGGCCGACTTTTGGCTCATGGGAGAGGTCATCCACGGCGACTATTCCCGCTGGGTCAATCCGAAAATGCTCCATTCCGTTACGAATTACGAGCTCCACAAAAGCCTGTATTCTGGATTTAACGACCATAATTTCTTTGAGATTGCCCATAACGTCCGGCGGCTGGAGGCCATCGGCAGAGATCTGTACACTTTTGTAGATAATCATGACGAAAATCGGATTGCCAGCAAACTGAAAAATAAGGATCATCTGTTCCCCGTTTATCTTTGTCTGTTTACTCTTCCCGGAATCCCGTCTGTTTACTACGGAGGGGAATGGGCCGTTGAAGGCCAGAGAACTAATTGGAGCGATGAAGCGCTCCGCCCGTGGATTCCGATCAGTGAAGCGCCCCAACGTCACTGCAAGCTTACAGATCAGATTTCCCTTTTAGGCAAAATTCATGCGGAGGAACCGGCTTTTCACCACGGCCGCTACCAGGAACTGCTCCTGACTAACCGCCAGTACGCCTACGCCCGACACAGTGACCAGGGCTCGGCTGTTATTATAGCTGTAAATAACGATGAAAAAGCTGCTGATATCACCGTCCCGGTACCCGTTCTGGCTGATGAGTACACGGATCTTTTTACGGGACTTACCGTGCCGGTGAAAGAAAATAAAATCACTCTGTCTCTGGAACCCTGCAGCGGAACCATTTTAAAATCCTGCAAAGAATAGAGACAGAAGGGAGGAATCATCATGCCGCGAAAAAGAAGCAAGCAGGCCGGGACAGGATTTATAACCGATGTAGACCGCTATCTGTTCGGCCAGGGCACCCATTATGAAATATTTGAAAAGCTGGGCTGCCATCCAAGAACCTATAAAAAGCAGGAGGGAATGTATTTTGCTGTGTGGGCGCCTCACGCAGCTAAAGTCAGCCTTGTGGGCGACTTTAATGGGTGGAATCCGGATTTAAATCCCATGAAAGTTCTGGAAGATTCCGGTATCTGGGAAATCTTCATCCCCGAAATGAAGACCGGTCAGCTTTACAAATTTGCCATCACCACTCAGTCAGGCAAAGTCCTGTTTAAAGCCGATCCCTATGCCTTCAGCGCAGAATATCGCCCCGGAACCGCTTCCGTGACGGCAGATATCGACGGTTTTAAGTGGACCGACAGCAAGTGGATGGATGCACGGCCAGCGAAAGATCCGGTTAAGACTCCCATGACAATTTACGAAGTGCACCTCGGTTCCTGGAGAAAAAAAGCACGGCCAGAAAAAGACGGCTTTTATACTTACAAAGAGGCCGCCCATGAGCTTGCCGCTTATGTAAAAGAAATGGGCTATACCCATGTGGAATTGATGGGAATCGCCGAACATCCTTTTGACGGTTCCTGGGGATATCAGGTCACAGGCTACTTTGCCCCTACATCCCGCTATGGAAGTCCAAAAGATTTCATGTATTTCGTAAACTATCTACATAAACAGGGAATCGGCGTGATCCTGGACTGGGTTCCCGCCCATTTTCCAAAAGATGCCCACGGCCTGGCTGATTTCGACGGCCAGCCCTTGTATGAGTACGCAGATCCCCGCATGGGAGAACATCCTGACTGGGGAACAAAGGTTTTTGATTATGGAAAAAATGAGGTCAAAAACTTTCTCATCGCCAATGCCATTTACTGGGTAGAAAAATTCCATGTAGACGGCCTGCGGGTGGATGCCGTTGCCTCCATGCTCTATCTGGATTACGGCCGGCGGGACGGTGAGTGGCTGCCTAACAAATACGGCGGCAATCAAAATCTTGATGCCATAGAATTTTTTAAACACCTGAACAGCGTTCTTCTCGGCCGGAATACCGGGGCAATTATGATCGCTGAGGAGTCCACCGCATGGCCCAAAGTAACTCACCGGCCTGAGGACGATGGCCTTGGGTTCTCCTTTAAGTGGAATATGGGCTGGATGCATGACTTCCTGGAATATATGAAGCTTGATCCGTACTTCCGCAAATATAACCACAACAAAATGACCTTCGGCCTCACTTATTTTACCAGTGAAAACTTTATCCTGGTTCTGTCCCATGACGAAGTGGTCCATCTGAAATGCTCTATGATCAATAAAATGCCGGGACTCCATGACGATAAATTCGCAAACCTGAAGGCTGGCTACACCTTCATGATGGGCCATCCCGGAAAGAAACTCCTTTTTATGGGACAGGACTTTGCCCAATGGCATGAATGGGACGAAAAAGTTTCTCTGGACTGGTACCTGCTGAGGGAAGAAAAAAATGCCGAGCTTCAGAGTTATGTTCGCGATCTTCTCCACCTCTATAAAAAATATCCAGCCTTCTATCGTCTGGACAATGACTGGAATGGCTTTCAATGGATCAATGCCAATGACGGAGATCGCAGTATCTTCAGCTTCGTGCGTCGCGATGAGACAGGCAAAAAAAATCTGCTATTTATTATCAATTTCACACCTGTAGAACGTGCCGATTACCGTGTAGGCGTGCCAAAGCGCGGGAAATTTACTTTGCTTCTGGATAATGAACATGGAATGTACCCCGCCTCCGGTCGCCCGACGTACCGTTCTGCCAAAGGCGAATGCGATGGGCAGCCATTTTCTTTCGCTTATCCTCTTCCCGCCTACGGAACTGCTATTTTCCAATTCTAATACAACTCTCTGCTGCCTGCGGCTGGGCTTCCAATGTGATGCCCAGCCTTTTTCTCACCTGTAAATGTAAGGAAAAAGTAATGTACTTTTCCTCTGCTCTCGTTGTATAATGGGGATAACATACCATGGCAAGGAGGGAAAGATTATGGCCACTATTTTGGTTTGTGACGATGATAAACAGATCGTTGATGCCATAGATATCTATCTGACCGGCGAAGGTTTCGAAGTAATCAAAGCATATGACGGCGCCGAAGCTCTGGAGCTTCTCGAGTCATCCCCCGTCGATCTGATGATCTTAGATGTTATGATGCCCGGTCTTGACGGGATCCGGACTACTCTGAAGGTTCGTGAAACCAGCAGTATTCCGATTATTATCCTGTCTGCCAAATCCGAAGACACTGACAAAATCCTGGGGCTGAATATCGGCGCTGATGATTATATTACAAAACCCTTCAATCCTTTAGAACTGGTAGCCAGAGTAAAATCTCAGCTCAGGCGTTATACGCAGCTTGGAAATGTCACCCAACAATCTTCCGGGCAGGTTTACCGCTGCGGTGGCCTGCAGATCAACGATGATACAAAAGAAGTTACCGTGGACGGCGATCCCATTAAACTCACCCCCATTGAGTATAACATTCTTCTGCTTCTGGTAAAAAATGCCGGAAAAGTCTTTTCCATCGATGAGATCTACCAGCAGATATGGAACGAAGAGGCCATCGGTGCCGACAACACGGTAGCAGTACATATTCGTCATATCCGTGAAAAGATCGAAATCAATCCCCGGGATCCCAGATATCTCAAAGTAGTCTGGGGTGTTGGCTATAAAATTGAAAAGCAGTAAAGGCGGGTAATTTTTATGAAACATTTCTTTTCTCAAAATAAGCGTGCAGTCTCTATTGCCCTGCACGCATTTTTTCTTACTCTCGTTTTAATAGCCGTCTGCCTACTGTATTTTAATTCCGACTATGGGCGAGGCTTTGCTTGGCTTCAGAACCATTCTTATGCTGACACTACGGCTTTTTCCGATCAATTTGCTCGGGATGTGGATGCCGTTTTTCAATATTCCAAATACCGCCAGGCTTTTGAAACGAATCATGCCCTCGATATGAGTAAATCCGTGGTCACAGTCAGCGACGGCAATCCGGACAATGAGCAGACCTATTCTCTGGAGTATATGGTAGATTATGCGGAAAGAAAAGGCTATGTCTTGGATAAAGACTGGAATATTCAGGAAATTACGGTTCCCGAAGAAAATTATGTGGATGAGGAGCCGCTTTTAGTGGAATGGAAATCCTATGATCCGAATCCTCAATATTCTGAACCCATCGACGCTTACATGACCATGACCGATCTGGCGTATGAAGTCCTGTCCTGCCTGGCAGAGTATTCTTATGTTTATTACGATCTGATAAACTCTCCCAGCAATTTTCACTTTCTTCTCTCCTACTGGGAAGCAGATTCTGAAGATGTTAAACCGCTGATGTACACCAATACGGACATGAGCGCCGATGAATTCCGTCAGCAAGGACGATATGTTATGTATTCTCTCACCTCTCTCCAAGGAGAGTACAATCTGTCAGAAGACCCGTTGTATATTCCTGTGGAATTGGATGAGTACAATCCTTATGAAGACGGTAGCGGCACGCTGATGGCGGCTGTAGATACCTCTTACCCTGTTACGGATGCCTATTCCGAAGCCAACTCCCAATTCCTTCAGGCTAAAACGTGGTATATCTACGGCCTCGCTCTCCTGGGTATTGGTCTGGTCGGCTGTCTGATCACATTTGGTTTCCTCATTCGGTTCGCTCAGTGGACAGATCCATCCCAGTCAAAACAGCTTTCCTGTCGTTTTGACTGTCTTCCGGCTGAAATTTCTCTGCTTGTTTCTATTCTTCTGATCTTGGCCGGATTGTACTTGTGTAAGACCTTTGCCGTTCCTCTTGCAGAATTAATCTTCAACGCAAGAGAACTGGAATTTATTGAAAATTTCCTAAATGGAATTATCATATATATCGTCAGTCTTCTATGTGTTTTCAGTTTTGTCCGTCAGTACAAAGGCGGCCGTCTGTGGAGCCATAGCCTGATTCGCCGTGTGGTCAAAGATCTCCATAACTATCTGGTCTCACATCGGTTATCCTCAGTATTGCTGTATCTTTATCTCGGTTTTTTGGCAGTCAATCTGGCATTTGCCTTTGTGGCGGAATATCTGTTCCATAGTCTCGATAGCTTGTTTTATAAAGTCCTCTTTGCTTTTATCATCCTCCTGTGGGCAGCCATGGATATCTGGATCTTTCGCACGATTCTCCAAAAAGTCATGCAGCAGGATGACATTAATAATGCCATTTTTAAAATTTCTGAGGGCGATACCCGTTACTGTGTAGATCTGAAACAGTTTACCGGCCAGGAGCGGATGATAGCTGAACACATAAACAGCATTGGAAGCGGGCTCGATACAGCTATCCAAGAGCGGGTAAAAAGCGAGCGGATGAAGACTGACCTGATTACCAATGTCTCTCATGACCTGAAGACGCCCCTTACCTCTATTATTAATTATGTAGGCCTGATTAAACGGGAAAACATTCAAAATCCCAGAGTTCAAGAATACCTGGAAATCCTGGAACAAAAATCTCTCCGTTTAAAGACCCTGACGGAGGACTTAGTAGAAGCATCCAAGGCCAGCTCCGGAAATGTTAAATTGGAAATGGCAGATATTGATTTTGTGGAACTTGTTCACCAATCTAATGGCGAATTTGAAGAAAAATTTGCTCTCCGCAAGTTAGAATTGATCAGCTCTCTGCCGAATGAGCCAATCCTTATTCGGGCTGACGGCGGCTATCTGTGGCGGGTTTTAGAAAATCTCTATAACAATGCTTATAAATACGCCATGGCTAACAGCCGTATTTATGTTGACATCTCACGAGATGAACAGACCGTCACGTTTACAATGAAAAATATTTCTGAGCATCCATTAAATATCTCCGGTGAGGAACTCACAGAACGGTTTGTTCGCGGGGACTCCTCCCGAACCACAGAAGGAAGCGGGCTGGGACTTTCTATTGCTCAAAGTCTTACCCGGCTTCAGAACGGCACTTTCACCCTCTCCATAGACGGTGATCTCTTTAAGGCCAGCGTTCAGTTTCCCATTATAAATGCCGGCGCTCAGCCAACGGCAGAAGGTTAATTGATACCCATCGCTTTCAGCCCACATAAAAGCAATGACCGCCGCAGGTTTTCAAGAAATTTCCTGAAAATCTGCGGCGGTCATATTTTGTCTACGCCTCGTAAACGAAGCGGTCATTTAATTATCCGAAAATTCTCCATGCACAGATGAAGTTATTCGCCCACCAAGAACTTAAGCTTCTGTGTACTACCCGGCCGTTGGAGGAAGATGCATCGATGACGGTTCCGCCGCCTGCGGCAATTCCCACATGGCCGTTTACAACTACAATGTCTCCTGCCTGGATGCTGGAGAAATTAGTGATCTTCGTATATCTTCCTGGGCTTCTCCATCCCGACGAAGTCAGGTAACTCTGATTTACCCCTACCTGATTCAGACACCAGTATACGAATCCGGAACAGTCAAAGGAATTTGGACCTTTTGCTCCCCACACATAGGGAGATCCTACCTTTGATTTGGCTACTGCCACCAGACTGGAAGCACCTCCGCTAATGTTGACAGTAGCGCCTCCACTGCCGGAAGAGCTGGAAGAACCAGAAGAACTGCTTCCGGAACTGCCGCCCCTGTTCCCGCCGCCGGAACTGCTTCCAGAACTGCTGGAAGAACTTCCGCTGCTGGAGCTTCCTGCCGGCGCTCTCCTCACATTATCACTTGTAAGTTTCGCCATAGTTTGAACACCAACTGTTCCATCCACCGACAACCCATTCTGCCTTTGGAAGTTCTCAACAGCCGCTTCTGTGATCTCTCCGTAATATCCGGTTGCATTGGCAGAACTTAAATATCCATATTTGCTGAGAAGTTTTTGGACGTTCTGAACTGTATCGCCCTGGTCACCCAGTCGGAGACCATTGGGAACAGCATCTGAGCTGTTCAAAGCCAGTCTGGTGGAGGGACCCAGATATCCGTCCACGATTAAGTCGTTTCTGGACTGGAACTGTTTGATCGCTGCCACTGTATCTGCCCCGAAGGAACCGTCTGGCGTGGTAGTCAGATATCCCAGCTCCTTCAGTCTCTCCTGACTGGCCAGAACCACCTCACTCTGATCTCCGTAGGAGAGCAGGTTCGCTTTCACTTCGTCGCTGTACAGCAGGTTCATCGTTTGCTGTCCTACCTTGCCGTCCTGTTCCAATCCGTTCATTTCCTGCAGCTTTATTACTGCCGCTTCTGTAGAATCTCCGAAGTTTCCTGTCACCAGATCGGCGGAAGCCAGATATCCCAACTCATAGAGACGACTCTGTATCCTGGAAATATCGTCGCCCTGATCCCCCTTCTGCGCTGCATAGTATTTCGCATTGGGATCCATAATAGCCGCATAAGTAGAACTTCCTACAATTCCGTCCTGATCCAACCCATTTTGCCTTTGAAAGATTTTAACAGCACGCTCTGTCTGAGTTCCGTAATAATCTGTCGGTTCATCGCTGTCCATAAATCCCAATTCCATCAAGCGGCTCTGCAGTTCTTTTACCACAGAATGAGTATCTCCAAGCCTTATGTATTCCGGCATAGGTTCCACTTCCGGCACTGTCATTGCAATATTGGGAAGAAGCTGGCTTTTGGGGCCGAGAGGCGGAATCGTTTCCGGCGCTGTCGTCAGCTCCATAGTTTCTGTCTCACTCTCTGTCACTGTCTCCGTCTGAATACTTTCACTGGAAACCTCTTCAGAACAAGCAGAAGCAAAAATTCCGGCAGAAACAATCAGAGCAGCCAGCATGCCATACCTGGTCAATCTCCAAACGAGTTTCTTTCCGGCACCTTTCCTTAATCGTTTTCTCGTTCTCATCAAACGTTCCCTTCTCTTTTTCTGTTTTATCCTCGAATTTGCACACTTTTTGTCGCATCGAATTTTATTTTAACATATTTCAGCCGGAAAGATAACCTCTATTTTTAACAAAATTATGAATTTATCCTTACAATAACGATAAAGGACGGACACCAATTCTATTTTTTGAATCAGTGTCCGTCCTAAAACATATTATCCATTGGACTATACCTCTGTTTTCTTTTTCTACGGAACTCTCATCCGCTTTGATAAAATCCCCTATTATCAAATTCTATTTCTATTTTCTTTTTATCTTAAATATAATTTTTTCTAATCATAATCTATTTATATGAAATTCGTTTTATGCCTTCCTTCCAATATTTTATGATACTTTCTCGTCATATCACGAAATGCTGTACTCTGTTCACATAACTGTTTTCATTATAATTAGCTTTATGTCTTCTTAAAATCATATCTGATAAAAAGATTTCCTGAGGATTAACTTACTTGTACTTTGGACCGTACCTCCTATTCTTAGATTTTTCTTCTTTCTTTTTCTCTTCTCTTTTGATGGTTTTATTATACACAAACTCACCTTTTTTGTCAATACTTTTTTGAGAATTTTAGCATTGATTTTTGATAACTTTTAAATTGTATATTATTTTTCTACTTATTTATATTTTTTATTTATTTTGCCAGTTATTATATTATCTTTTTCAGAATTATCCTGTTATTGAGTTTATGCTTCTATTATAATATAATAATTATAGCTATTTCTTGTTTATAAGGAGGTTTTTATGGGATCTTCCATTTTAAAATCCACTTCATTCTGGCCTTATCTTTCTGATCAAGAGCAACAATCTATTCTCTCCATAGCCGGTTTTCGCCGTTATCAATCCGGACAAATCATTTCTTCTACCGAAACGGACTGTCTTGGGCTCCTTTTTGTCCAATCCGGCATTCTTCGGGTTTATCTCTATTCCGATGACGGAAGGGAAGCAACCATCGCAAGACTGTCCAGCGGCGAATGCTGCGTCCTTTCTGCAGCCTGCCTTCTCTCCTCCGTTGATTTTCATAGCCAGCTTGCAGCGGAGACAAATCTGGAAGTCATTGTACTCCCCTCTATCCCCTTTTCTTCCCTCATGCAGAAAAATGTTTATATCGAAAACTTTGTTTATCGTACAGCAGTAGAGCACTTTTCTGACGTCATACAGGCAGTTGAAGAGATGCTTTTTTCATCTCTGGAACAGCGAATCTGTTCTTTTCTCTTAGATGAAACTGCCCGGCTCAGAACTGACACCCTGCAGCTCACCCAGGAACAGCTTGCACAGAGCATCGGCAGCGCCAGAGAATCTGTTACCCGCTCTCTGAAACAACTTTCCGGCCAAGGTCTTATCCGCATCTTCCGCGGCGGCGTGCAGATACTTGACCGGAAAAAGCTCTATCAAAAGGCTTCCAGGGATTAACCAGCTAAATCTTTTCTGGCGCTCAGCCCAGTACCATGGCCTCCAGCTCTGCCCTGGGACGGACTCCGGACACCTGCTTTACCGGCCGGCCATTCTGAAATACCATTACCGTCGGGATCGTCATAATATTGTAGCGGGCTGCCAGCTCTTCCTCCTCATCTACATTAACCTTTCCTATTTTATAGCCGTTCTGTTCTGCGGTCTCTGCCATGGCGTCGATCACCGGCCCGAGCATTCTGCAGGGGCCGCACCAGGACGCCCAGAAGTCTACCATCACAGGTATTTTGGATTCCAATACTTCCTGCTGAAAATTATTTTTTGTAAAAGCCTTTGCCATATTGATCTCTCCTTTAGATATTTATTTTCTATGGTTTAAGAATAACAGGCAAAGGCATTTTTTTCTGTGACTAAGTTACATTACATCATAATTTTCCATTTTCAAAATCATCCCGCATCTGGTGGAGGAATTTCAGCCCTCGCACCAGAGACGCCTTCTGCTCCTCAATGAGCTCATCTACCATGTCGCCGCCATAGGAATAGTATTCCAGCGGCTTGATCTTCTCCATGGGGAACGGAGGCTCCGCCGAGGTACACAGGTACCCGGCGGAGCCTTTTCGCAAAACAAAAAAAGCGCCGACCCCACAGCTCTCTCCGTCTGCAAAATCAGCACTTCTCAGTGCGCCTTCAGGGACTCGAACCCTGGACAAATAGATTAAGAGTCTACTGCTCTACCAACTGAGCTAAAGGCGCGAACCTTATTTGGTTTTGTTTTTGTGTCTCATCCGTGACACGTCCATAAGTATATATCAAGGTTTTCCAAAAGTCAACACTTTTTTAGAAAAAATTTAAAAAAATTTTTTGGCCGTTTTATAATTCCCCAAAATGCGGCAGACAGCGCCGTTTTCTGCTGCCTGCCGCTCGGACTGTCCGGCCTTTGGATTACATGAGAGCTTTATTTAAAGCGTCGGCGATCACCTGTTTGTTCTGAACGCCGATAGCCTTGTAAAAGACCTCTCCGTCGCGGATGATCAAAAGGGTGGGGATGGACATGATGCCGTACCGCTCAGCGATCTCCGGGCTTAAGTCCACGTTCAGCTTGCCGACTTTCGCCTTTCCGGCAAAATCAGCAGCCAGCTCCTCAACGGTGGGGGCCATCATTTTGCAGGGGCCGCACCAGTCCGCGTAGAAGTCTACCAGCACCGGCTTGTCAGACCGGAGCACATCTGTATCAAAATTCTGAGTTGTAAATACGCATTCCATAAAAATGCCTCCTTATCGTTCTTTTTTTCCGCATTTTCCGCGCCGTCCGCTGTTTAAAATGCGGTCCACCTCTGCAAAACACTTTCTGATCTGCAGTGCCCGGCGGTTGATATCCGGCTTGTCGCAGAAAGAGCAGGACAGTTTCCGGACCACGCGATCCCGCAGTGCCATGGCAATCACCAAACTGCTTTTTATTAGTGTATGCAGCCGGACTGCTTCTATTCTAAACCGTTTTGTTCCGGGATGCAATCAATTTGCAGATAGGTTTGCCCTCAGAGGCAAATTTTGTCTCATATTCGGTCATAACGTTGCCCTCGGCCATTTCGCTGTGGTGAAGGTCGAAGGTGGAGGCCAGGATATCCCAGCCGGCGGCCGGTATGGATTCCAGGGAGTATTCAAAAAGCCCCCGGTTGTCCGTTTTAAATTCCAGGACTCCGTCCGGTTTCAGGATCCTGTCGTAGACCTCCATAAAGACCGGGGAAGTCAGGCGGCGCTTGGCGTGACGGTCCTTGGGCCATGGATCAGAAAAATTCAGATAAATGCGGCTGATCTCGCCGGGAGCAAAATAATCTGCCATTTCCTTTGCGTCGATGCAGAGAAAGAAGATATTGGACAGCTCCAGCTGAGAGCGTTTCTGCAGGGCACGCAGGAGCACGCTGGAATACCGCTCTATGCCGAGATAGTTGACGTCCGGATGGGCGCAGGCCAGATCCATAATAAATTTTCCCTTGCCCATTCCCACCTCGATCTCAATGGGATTGCCGTTGCCGAATACATCCCGCCACCGTCCCCGGTTCTCTTCCGGAGAATGGATGACGAACGGGCTCTCTTCGATCTGCTGTTCCGCGCCCTTGATGTGGCGTAATCTCATATGGGTTTCCTCCTGATTTTTTTGCAAGAAACATTCTATCATCGTAGAATGGCCATTGCAACAGAAGAATTGAAATGTAACAGTTCAGACGGCGGGTAAACAGAGGGGAAAACTGACGTCAAGCTCGCTTGTAAGTAAGTTTTCCCCTCTGTTTACACATCGG
>CAJFOF010000056.1 GCA_904395885.1 uncultured Lachnospiraceae bacterium | reverse complement strand
CTTTGAAAGTAGATTTTCAGCTCTGCAAAATGCTGGAGGACGGAGGATTCCGCTACGGGGCCTTTATCCTGTATTTCATCGTATGCCTGCTGGTTTTCCATTTTACAGCGATAGGAAGACAGCTCCGGTTTATTGGCGGCAATCAAAAATGTGCGGAACAGACTGGCATGAATCCCAAGAAGGCAATCTACACCAGCTTTCTCATGGCAGGGATCGGCATTGGGATCGCAGCAGTCTTTACGATTATCCGCACAGGCAGCGTGGGCAATTCCACAGGAAACGGCATGGGTATGGATGTAATGCTGGCAACAGTATTAGGCGGAATGTCCATTTTTGGAGGTGCAAAATCTAACACCTATTCCGGAATCATCGGTGCATTGACTGTCTCGACTTTAAACAAAGGTCTGCTGATGCTGGGTGTGTCCAGCACGGTAATTCAGGGGGTAAGGGGCGTAATTTTCCTGCTTCTTGTCTTTTTGAACAGCGAGAGGCCAAACACCCTTCCGGCAAGAGAACAGTTTTGATGGAATAATGGTTAATTATCAGGAAAAGGAGAAGAGATCAATGAGAAAAAGAATTTTGTCACTGGTATTGGCGGGAACTTTGGCAATGGGGATGACGGCGTGCAGCAGCAGCTCTGAGTCCACTACGGCTGCGGAGACTTCTCAGACCACCCAGGGGGAGACAACCCAGGAGGGCGGTACGGATTCTGCCTATTCAGAGCCATTCAAGATTGGTATAGCAGAGGTGCAGGCCAACGATGAGAGCATCCAGAGAAGAGCCTATTTTGAGGATTATATCGGGCCGCGCTATAACTGTGAGTTTATCTTTTCAGAACAGTGCAGCAGCACCGATAAAATTTTAACCTTTATTGAAAACTGTGCCGACGCTGGCTGCGATGCCGTCATCAGCTACAGTAACGATGATATTGAACAGATGACCCAGGTTTGCCAGGAGTACGGGATGATGTATGTGGTAAACACGGTTAGGATCAATCCCAAGACAGAGGCTGCCTTTGCAGGCGGCTATGAAAACTTCGCAGCTTTCGGCTCCGACCAGACGGCTATCGGCCAGGTCTTCAGTGACTGGCTGAAGGAAAATGCCAGCGCAGACGGGAGTGAAGGATTTTTGATCTGCAGTGGTCTGGCCTATACCGGAAACCTGCAGCAGACAGAGATTACCCAGGCCTGCCTTACCGCCCTTCAGGATCTCTATGGGCTGACCTATGATTCCGATATAGAATCCATGGTAGTTTCTTCTTCCCCCATTGAAGCAACCAACGATAAGGGAATCAATATCTATATCTACCCGGGCCATACGACCAGAGTAGAGGGCTATCTTCAGGGACTGACTGCTGCACTGCAGACCGGAAAATATGGCGTTATGCTTCAGTCCGTCCAGCTCTATGACCAGACTGGCGTGATTGTCCAGGAGACAGAGGCAGCCATGGGCAAAGATATCAAAGTGGCAGGCGTTGCTACTGTATCCGAAAGCTTAAAGACGGCATTTGCCACCGAAGACCAGTTTGGAAATCCCACTGTCAATATGGCTACTGCAAAGCCTGTCAGCCTGTTATGCGCTTCCGGCTTTGCTCAGACTTACAATTTGCTCACCGGACACAGGGATGCGACGCTGGCAGAAAACGGAGATGCGGGAGAACTGAATACGACTCTCTGGCCCATCACGGATCTGGAGACCCTGGAAATCATCAGCCAGTGGGATACACCGGAAGGCGGAAAATGGATCGTGGATTATGATATTGTAGATTCTATGCTGGCAGTCAACAATCCTGACCTGACCAATGCCGATATCCAGGCCATCGTGGACTCTGTAACCTACGAATCCACTCTGGAGCGGCTGGGAGAGTAAAAGAAGAAAAATAGGAGGAGAAACATGGCTGAAAAAACCAAAAAGTCTCTTACAGGAAAAATTGTGATCCAGACCCTGGCGATTCCGGTGATTACCTGGGCAGTATGTGAGATCATAGACCGGGCTCTGGCAGGAACCGGGGTCATTACCAACATTGCGGATGTGAAAGCTCTCCTTCGGACCCTGTTAACCTCTTTTAGCTTTGCACTTGCAATTAACTGCAATCTTTCCAGCGGACGGATGGATCTGTCTGCAGGAGCGCAGATGTATATGGGCTGTATTTTTGGCGGAAATATTGCTCTGAGCCTGGGTTTGGGAGGAATCGGAGTTCTGGTTCTCAGCATGGTGGTAGGAGCCATATGCGGTCTGGCGGTAGGCGTTCTGTTTGTCAATCTGAGAATTTTGCCCATGGTCTTGGGACTGGGGGTCAGCCTGATTTTTGAGTGTATGTCATTTGGAGCGTATGATCAACAGGGCTTAAAGCTGTTTGGAAAACCGGGTGTGGAGATTCTGTCCAATGTAGGATTTATTCTGGTGGTGGCCTTTGTGCTGGTAGCTGCGGTCACATATCTTTTCCAGTACAGCAGTTTCGGATACCGCAGAAGAGCGATTCAGGGAAATCAGAAGCTGGCTTCTGACAGCGGCATCAATATCTATACCAACTGCATTCTCTGCTACGTTCTGGCAGGAGCGCTGGTAGCCTGTGCGGGAGTCTTTGACACGGCCTATACCGGAGGACTTACCCCTGTCATGGGTATGAGCAGCAACACCCAGGTATTTAAGAATATGTTTCCTATGGCTCTGGGTCTTTTGATCGGCTCCTACAGCCAGAAACCGGTGGTTGGAATCCTTCTGGGATCTCTCAGCGTAAAATTGCTGACCATGTGTCTGTCCAAACTTTCCATGGACAGCAGTATGCAGAACATTATCATCTACAGCCTGTTCCTTCTGCTGAATATTTACCGGATGAATGCTTACCGGTTCGAGTATGCAAAGGAGAAGAGGGCGAGGATTCAGGAAGCCAGACAGATGAGAACTGCCCTGGGAAAAGCCTGATGGGTAAAAGAAAGAGAGAAAGGAAGAGAAAACAATGCGTGCAATTATGGTTATGTACGATTCTCTGAGGAGAGATCTGCTTCCCTGCTATAATGAGGACACTCCCCTGGATCTGCCGAATTTTAAGCGCCTGGCAGAGAGAAGCGTTGTTTTTGATAAAAGTTATGTCTGCAGTATGCCCTGTATGCCGGCCAGGAGGGAACTGCATACCGGACGTGCCAATTTCCTCCACAGAAGCTGGGGACCTATAGAACCCTGGGATGATTCAATGCCGGAGATCCTGAACAAGGCGGGGATTCACAGCCGCCTTGCCACAGACCACTACCACTACATTCAGGACGGCGGTGCAACCTACTGCGGTAGGTATTCTTCCTGGGCCTGCTACCGGGGACAGGAGAGCGATGCTTGGCAGGGCTATGCGGGCAGCCATAAAGAGGAATTTTCACCGTATTTGCTGATGAGTCAGGCAATGCCGCCGTTTATGAAGGAGAGAAAGAAACGGGGCGGCTGGAAAAATTATGCCAACCGCCAGGCGGTGACAGATGATTCTCTGTTTCCACAGGCGCAGACGTTTGCAGATGGAATCGATTTTATCCGGCGCAACAGCGAATTTGACAACTGGTTTTTGCAGATCGAGACCTTTGACCCACATGAACCTTTTACATCGCCTAAGGGATTTGAGGGAAAGTGGTTCGACCCGGACAAACCATTTATTCCGGACTGGCCGCCCTACGCTCCGGTGCGGGAGAATCAGGAGACCGTGGAAAACATGCGGAAAAAGTATTACGCTCTTATGGAATACTGTGACGCTTGTCTGGGACAGGTGCTGGACGAAATGGATGAGCGGGATATGTGGAAAGACACTATGCTGATTGTCAACACAGATCATGGATTTTTCCTGGGTGAGCACGACTGGTGGGGAAAAGGGAGCATGCCAGACTATGAAGAACTGACCCATACGCCTCTTTTTATTTGGGATCCCCGGAGCAAAAAACAGGGAGAGCGGAGGCAGTCTCTGGTCCAGACCATTGATCTGGCCCCTACAATCCTGGATTTTTTCGGCCTTGAAATCCCAAAAGATATGACAGGAAAACCGTTAAAAAATACGATCAGCCAGGATGAACCAGTCAGGGAATACGGAATCTTCGGCTATCACGGGGGACCGATTAATATTACCGATGGGCGCTGGGTCTATATGAGAGCAGTACAGGATCCTGCCGCAGGACTCAATGAGTACACGATGATGGTCACCCATATGGACAGCCGCTTTTCAGCAGAAGAGCTGCAGCAGGTGTCCCTGGCAGAACCCTTTGGGTTCACAAAAGGGGTAAGACCGCTGAAGATCCCGGCATCCGGGGGACTTCGGTTCCAGAATAAACTGAAGGAAAACAGGCTGTACGATGTTGGCAAAGATCCTTCTCAGAAGGAACCGGAATGGGATTCGCAGAAGGAGGAAGAGCTGGCCAGAGCGATGAGGCGGCTGTTAAAAGAAAATGAGGCCCCCCAAGAGATTTACTGGCGCTACGGCTTTTCGGATGATATAATGGCAGATGAGAAAGGATAAATATATGGCAATAAGCGTGAGAATAGGCTCACGCTTATTGGCGTTTCCAAAAAGAAAAGGGGCTGGAGACAATTGAGACAGAAAAAGATTTCGATCAGAAGCCAGTTGATTACAGCGGTAATTTTGATTCTGATCCCAATCACGGTTATTTTTTATTTCTTTGTTAATCGGGCTGTTGATCAGATGAATGATCAGATCGCGGAAGCCAATGCCAGCACGCTTAGGGGTTACAGAACCTCAGTGGAAAATGAGATCCTTCAGATCGATACATTTTTGAATATCCTCTACGGAGAAAATGAAGAATTTCATCAGATCTCTCAAGGAGAGGTATTGGATCGGGAACAGACGGAGAAGCTGGAAACTCTTCTGCGGGAGGAGACGGCCCTGAACGGAGCCATTGCCTTTATAGGGATATACCAGAATCAGACCTTGAAAGTGAAAACAACGGGAATGGACTGGGAATCAGAGGAGGGGGAGCTTGCGAATCTTGCAGCCGGTTGGATGCAGGAGTATTCCAACAGGCAGGGATGGTTTGTGGTCAGGTCGGATCAATCTTCCTATCTGGTTCAGAACTTCCGAAAAGGGGCTGCCGGCGCGCTGTGCGCTGTTGATATCAACAGTCTTTCCAGCCAGGCCCAGTTGGAATTCGGTCTGGAGTCCCCGATTATTTTTGTGGATTCTCAGGGAGTTCCCCTTACATCTGCGGTGTGGCTGAAGCAGACCTGGGGAGAGCGGGTGCCGGATTTTGAGAATTACATCCTGGTTGGGGAAAACTACCGGTACATGGTAGTCCAGGACGCGTTTCTGGGAATGAAGATTTTGTACGGTGTCCGGTACCAGGACAATAATGCGGTTCTGAACTGGCTGCGTTTTGGTCCTATCCTTTTCTTTGGCGCGATGGCCGTACTGCTGGCGGTGGCTTTGATTTATCTGGAATACAGCTTTTTCAAACCGCTGTCCGGGCTGGTGGCGGCTATGGAAAAAATTCGGGATGGAGACCTTCAGTGCAGGACAGATCACTATATCAGCCGGGAATTTGCCCAGGTAAATGATACCTTTAACAGCATGATAGAGACGATCACAAATTTAAAGATCGAGGGCTATGAGAAAGAACTTGCCGCCCAGAAAGCTGAAATAGGAGCCCAGAAAGCTGAGATGACAGCTTTGCGGATGCAGATCCACCCGCATTTCTATCTGAACTGCCTGAAAGAGTTGTATGGGTTGGCCCAGCTAAAGGCGTTTAAGGAAATACAGGATATGATCATCCTTTTATCAAAGCATTTGAGGTACATTTTTAGCTGGAACAGTGAGATGGTTCCGCTGAAGGAGGAACTTCGGATGTGCGAAAATTACGTTCAGCTTCAGGCAGTGGGCAGAAGGGACGGTTCCCGGTGCCTTTTGGATATTTCCCCAGAGCTTCTGGAGTTTCTGGTGCCTCCGGTCAGTATTCTGACTCTGACAGAAAACTGTGTGAAGCATGGTGCACGGCTGGATCATCCGCTGGAGGTTAAGGTGAAGGGAAAGATTCTTCCCTGCGGGGATGGGAGGCTGGCAGACATTGTAATTTCTGACAATGGCCCCGGATTCCCGGCCGATATTCTGGAGAAGCTGAATAAAGGAAAGGGGCCTGATCCGGAGAGGGACCATGTGGGATTATGGAATCTGATACAGCGGTTTCAGATTTTGTATGGCAGCCGCTTTGCGGTGAATTTTTGGAACGACAGAGGAGCTTACGTCGAGATTATAATAGAGGTGTAGTATATGAAGTTGCTGATCGTGGATGACCAGCCAGGCGTTTTGGAAGGGCTGGTCAATGGAATCAACTGGGAAAAAGAGGGGATTTTGCAGGTAGTTACAGCGCAGAATGCAGAGCAGGCCCGGAAGGAGTTTGAAAAGGGAGCGCCGGATATTATGCTGTGTGATATTGAAATGCCGGTAGAGAATGGATTGCAGCTTTTCTGCTGGGTGAAAGATCAGCAATATGAGACCTGTTGCATTTTTTTAACCAGCCACGCCGAATTTGACTATGCGAAAGAGGCGATTCATCTGGGTGTATTTGACTATATCCTCCAGCCGGCACCCTACCAGGAAGTTGTGGAAACTATCAGGAAAGCGAAGGAGTTTCTTTTATCTAGAAGAGAGAGGCAGAAGGTATACCATGTAGGCGAACAGCTTCTGGAGGATAAAATACACGTTGCCGCCAGTGTGCAGAGAGATATTCTCAATGGATTGGGAAACAGCCGTTTCGTTGAGACAATGGGCAGTCTGGGGGCGCTCCCTACTAAAGGAAAACCCTGTTTTCTGATTATGGTGCAGATACTGCGATACCATTCCATGACGGAAAAGGAAGAACAGGACGATATGGCGGTGGAAATGAGCAAGCTGGTAAATCAGGACTTTCCAGACAATAGCTGTTACGTGGTGGTCAGCGCCATGGGAGAAAATCTTTTGGCTTTTATACTTCAGGAAAAGAACAATCCGGAGCCTGAGGAGGAGGCAGTGCGAAACCGGCTGGCTGTATTTCTTTCCCAGTGCGGGGAGACATTCAAGTGCAGTATGGCAGCTTATATGGAGGGCCCCCTTCTGCTGAGAGAAATGGCCGACGGCTGGAAGATGCTACTGAAGCGGAAGGCGGATAACGTAGGACTGAAAGAAGGCGTATATCTGCCGCCCAAAACACAGGAAAGTTTCCAGAATCACCACTACCATACTGCCGGAATCGCACACTGGGGAAAACTTTTAGAAGAAGGATACGGACCTGCGATGGAAGAGGAAGCCTTTGGGACGCTGGACGAGATGGCCCGAAAAGGCCTTCTGACATCAAAAACTCTGGCGTATTTTTATCAAGATTTCCTGCATATGCTTCACGGAATAACCGGAACTGAGGGGGTACGCAGCGTATTTTTCACAGATCAGGAACAGGAGATGTATCAGAATGGCGCCAGGTCTATTGACCATATGAAGGCCCTGATCCACCATGTCGCCTGCCGCTACCAGAAGGGAACAGCAGAGGAGGATCAGAAAGCGGCTGTTTTTCAGGTGATTCATTATATCAATGAACATTTGGAGGAGGACTTAAAGAGGGATGATCTGGCTGCATATGTCCACCTGAACCCGGACTATATGGCCAGGATCTTCAAGCGAGAGATCGGCGTTACCATAAAAGAATACATTATTCAGAGAAAAATGAGGGAAGCTCAGAGCCTTTTAAAGACCACATCCCTGCCGGTCAGTTTTATTGCGGCAAAATTAGGCTACAGCAATTTCAGCTATTTTTCCCAGACCTATAAAAAGACCATAGGGATTACACCTCAGGAGGAACGCAGTCAGGAGGGGGCAGTGAATAATAACTGACTGGATTGAAATTTCCGGTTTTTCCTTGCAGTCTGGAGAAAAACTCCGTATAATGGGAAGCAAAGAAAAAATACGGAGGGCAGTATGGGAATGACTCAGGGAAATAACCCGGTAAGGGTAAAAAAACAGAATGAGGTTCTGGTTAAGGAAATTATTTATAAATACGGACCCATTTCCAGATCTCAGATTGCGGAGAGGCTGTCCCTGACGCCGCCGACTATCACGACCAATGTCAATGCACTGCTGAAACAGGGGCTGGTTTATGAGACAGAAGAGGAAGAGGAAAACCCGGAACACGCCCCAGCGGGTCATAAGACATTGGGAAGGAAACCGGTTAAGATCGATTTTGTAGAAAATGCCCGATATGTGATCGGGGCGGAGATCAACAAATATCAGATAGCAGTCTGCCTGATGAATCTCAGAGGCAAAGTGGCCGGGAGAAAGAGCCGGACGTATATGAGAGAGAGCGACGACTATCAGACCGTTATGGCGACTCTGGCGGGGCAGATCGACCAGGTGATCCAGGAGAGCCAGATCAGCCGGGATGCCATCCTGGGGGTTGGCGTAGGCATAACCGGATTTGTGGACCCGGTCAGAGGAATTTTAAAGAAAAGTGCATACCAGAATTGGGAGGACAATCAGAAGACGGCAGAAGATCTGGAACGGCTTCTGTCCCTCCCTGTCATTATAGAGAATAACGCCAGAATGAGAGCGGTGGGAGAAGAGCTGTTCGGAAACCGGCATCATGCCGATACTTTTGCCTACCTTTTGATTTCTTATGGAATTGCCTGCCCTATGTACATCAAGGACAGCGTACATACAGGGGAGAGTTCCGGAGCCGGAGAGATCGGTCATGTGGTGGTGGATATCCACGGCCCGAAATGCGAGGTCTGCGGAGATTTTGGGTGCCTGGAGGAGATGGCCAGCGAGAGAGCGATTGTGAAGCAGGCCAAGGAAGCAATGAAAAAAGGGATTCCTACCTTGATGAATGAGCTGACCGAATCGCCGGATGATCTGACGATGAAAGAGATTCTGGCAGCGGAGGAGCAGGGGGATGACCTGGCGTTTGAGATCGTAGGAAAGGCCATCGTATATCTGGGAGTGGAGCTGGCAAACATCATTAATTTTATCAGCCCTCCGCTGGTTATTATTGACGGTTATCTGATGAAGGTGGAGAAAAACCGGGAACTGATCCTGAAAGAGACGAAGAAGCACCTTTTTGGTGTTAGCGAGGGTGAGATTGAATTTCAGTTTGTGGATTTTGATCCCTATACCGGGGCGAGAGGAGCAGGTGCTCTGGCGATCAAAAAATACTTTATAGAGCAGTAAACTTATATGGGACAGGAAAAGCCCTGCAGGGAAGGCCGATGGATAAAAGCCTTCGCCCTGCAGGGCTTTTTGTCTTGGTGCGCCTGGCGGCGCACGTTTCTAACGGGTGCAAGTCCCGAATCCACCCGGTAGCGGGAAGGATATAGCCGAAGGCAAGGGTGT
>CAJFOF010000055.1 GCA_904395885.1 uncultured Lachnospiraceae bacterium | reverse complement strand
ATGTTCAAGGAGGGCAAAACTATGAAGACAACGCTGGTGATCATGGCGGCGGGGATAGGCAGCCGTTTTGGAGGCGGGATCAAGCAGTTGGCGCCGGTGGGGCCGGGCGGAGAGATCATCATGGATTATTCGATCCACGACGCTCTGGAGGCAGGTTTTGATAAGATCGTTTTTATCATTCGCCGGGATCTGGAAAAAGATTTTAAAGAAATTATTGGAAACCGCATTGAAAAGCTAACAGATGTGGCCTACGCTTATCAGGAATTAAATGACCTGCCGCAGGGATATTCTGTCCCGGCGGGCCGGACCAAGCCCTGGGGGACGGGCCAGGCGGTTCTCAGCATCAAGGGCCTGGTAGACGGGCCTTTTGCTGTGATTAATGCAGACGATTATTACGGAAAAGAATGCTTTCGCCAGATGTACCGCTATATGACCGAAGAGATGCGAACGGAAGGAAAACCCTATGACATGTGCATGAGCGGTTTTGTGTTAGTCAATACTCTCAGCGACAACGGGGCAGTGACCCGTGGCGTCTGCACAGCTAACGAGGACGGCACATTGAAGGAAGTAAATGAAACCTACGATATCCAGATGACCGGTGAGGGACTGTACGGAAAGGACGACGATGGGAAAAAGGTTGCGTTGGATCCTCAGTGCCTGGTATCAATGAATATGTGGGGACTTCCCGCTGCATTTGTGGACGAGCTGGAAAAGGGCTTCCCGGAATTTCTGGATTCGATTCCGGAAGGGGATCTGAAGAAAGAATACCTGCTGCCCAGGATTATTGATAAACTGGTAAAATCCGGGCAGGCGACAGTGAAGATTCTGAGCACGCCGGACAAATGGTTTGGTGTGACCTACAAAGAAGACCGGCAGGCTGTGGTGGATGCTATCCGGAAACTGGTAGATGAAGGAGTCTATAAAGAAAAGCTGTTCTCATAAAATTGATTTCAGACATGAGGAGACCCCGGCGAGTAAACAACCGGGGCAATTATGAAAAATCTATGTGCAAAATAGCGATAAAATTATAAATGTCTTATTGATTTCTATGCATTTAGTATAAAAACAAAATATGAACAGGCTGTGAACACCATGTAAATAGATTGTTACACTTGGAGGAATTGTGAAAGGAGGAGAAATAGGATGGCAGAAATTAACCAGAGGGTACCGATTGTGATCGGACATCGAAATCCGGACACGGACTCTATCTGTTCCGCAATCTGCTACGCAAATTTAAAGACAAAAGCAACGGGAACTTACCATAAGCCGGCACGGGCAGGCAACATCAATGCAGAGACCAGGTATGTGCTGGACTATTTTAAGGTGGAAGAGCCGAAGCTGATCACCGATGTACGGACTCAGGTAAAAGACATTGAAATCCGCACCATCTCAGGGGTGGACCGTAATATTTCTCTGAAAAAAGCGTGGAATCTTATGCAGGCGAGCAATGTGGTCACGCTGCCCATCGTAACGGAAAACGGAGCCTTAGAAGGGCTTATTACTGTGGGCGATATTACCAAATCCTACATGAACATCTATGACAGCAGCATTCTGTCAAAGGCCAATACCCAATATTCCAATATTCTGGACACCCTGGAGGGGGATCTGGTAGTCGGAGACGCCGATGCGTATTTTAACCAGGGAAAGGTTCTGGTTGCGGCGGCAAACCCGGATATGATGGAATTTTATATCGAGCCCCATGACCTGGTAATCCTGGGAAACCGCTATGAATCTCAGCTCTGCGCCATCGAGATGGAGGCAGACTGCATTATTGTCTGCGAAGGGGCCGGGGCTTCCCTGACGATCCGGAAGCTGGCAGAACAGCACGGATGCACTGTCATCACAACGGCTTACGACACCTACACCACGGCCCGCCTGATCAACCAGAGCATGCCGGTCAGCCATTTTATGAAGACAGAGAAGCTGATCACATTTGAAGAGGACGATTATATTGACGAGATCCGGGATGTGATGGCCAGCAAGCGCCACCGGGACTTCCCGATCCTGGATAAAAATGGCCTTTATAAAGGCATGATCTCTCGCAGAAACCTTTTAGGCGCCAGAGGCAAGCAGGTGATCCTGGTGGACCACAATGAGAGAAGCCAGGCGGTGGAGGGGATCGGTTCTGCCGATATCAGAGAAATCATCGACCATCACCGTCTGGGGACTGTGGAGACGATCTCGCCAGTATTTTTCCGCAACCAGCCTTTGGGATGTACGGCCACGATTATCTACCAGATGTATCAGGAGGCGGGGATAGAGATTGAGCCGGCCATCGCAGGACTTCTGTGCAGCGCCATCATTTCGGACACCTTGCTGTTCCGCTCTCCCACCTGTACGGCGGTGGACCGGGCCGCGGCTATGAAGCTGGCGGATATAGCCGGAATAGAGATTGAAAAGTATGCCGGGAATATGTTTGCTGCGGCCAGCAACCTAAAAGGAAAGAGCGATGTGGAGATCTTTTATCAGGACTTTAAGATCTTTACGGCCGGGAAAAAAGAGTTCGGCGTCGGACAGGTCAGCTCCCTCAATGAGGAAGAGTTGGCAGAACTCCGGGGGCGGATGGGAGAATATATCAAACAGGCGAGACAAGACAAAAACACGGATATGATGTTTTTTATGCTGACGAATATTATAACGGAGTCTACAGATTTACTGTATGAAGGCCAGGGGGCCGGCCAGTTGGTAGCCAAGGCATTTCATATGGAAAATATAGGAGAAGAACAGGCAAACTGTGTGGCTCTGCCGGGGGTGGTTTCCAGAAAGAAACAGCTTGTCCCCGCGCTTGTTCTGGCAGAACAGGAATAGGCCGTGAAAAGAACAATTGGAAAGAGGAATCATGAAATGGCAAAGCAGGTATGGAAACCGGGAACTATGGTATATCCGGCTCCCGCAGCAATGATCAGTGTGGCTGATGCAGAGGGAAATACGAATATCATTACTGCGGCGTGGACGGGCAATATCTGTTCCGACCCTCCAATGGCGTACGTATCAATCCGCCCGGAGCGTTTTTCTTATCACATGGTGGAAGATACAGGATGTTTTGTGATCAATCTCACAACAAAAAAACTGGCTAGGGCAACGGATTACTGCGGCGTTCGTTCGGGAAGAAATGAGGACAAATGGAAGACAGCCGGGCTGACTCCTGAGCCGGCAGATTTTGTGAAAGCTCCGCTTATCAAAGAATGCCCCGTAAATATTGAATGCCAGGTTGCCGGTCAGATAGAACTGGGAAGCCATACGATGTTTATAGGGAAAGTTCTGGCTGTCCATGTGGATGAGGCTTATATGGATAAAAACGGGAGATTTGATTTGGCGGCTTCCGGCCTGATGGCTTATGCTCACGGCGAATACCTGGAACTGGGAAAGCGGATCGGTACATTTGGCTTTTCGGTCAAGAAGAAAATTTCTGGCAAAAAACCTGCGGTGAGGAGGAAAAAATAGAGCAGCTATGGAGAAGACGAATATTACCCTGATCGGAATGCCCTCATCGGGAAAAAGCACTATCGGCGTATTGCTGGCAAAACGCTTGGGATATTCTTTTGTAGATGTGGATATTGTGATTCAGGAAAAAGAAGGTCGCCTGCTGAAAGAGATTATCGCTGAAGAGGGACTGGATGGATTTCTGGAGGTGGAAAACCGAATCAATGCCGGCGTCAATGTAAACCGCTCTGTAATTGCGCCTGGCGGCAGCGTGATCTATGGAAAAGAAGCAATGGAGCATTACAAACAGATCGGTCAGATTGTATATTTGAAATTGAGCTTTGAGGAAGTAGAACGCCGTATCGGGAATGTGGTGGACCGGGGGGTGGCGCTGCGGGACGGAATGACATTGAGAGATCTGTATGATGAGCGAGTTCCCTATTATGAGAAATATGCAGACATTACTGTGGATGAGACAGGACAGACGCCCGGGGAGACGGTAGATGCTCTGCGGGCAATGATTGAGGGGCAGAGAAGAAATTTGACTTGATATACAGGGGAAAATAGAGTGAAGGTTTTCTGCCATATTGAAATTGGCTGCATATATTGTTAAGAGCTGGGCCTTTTAAAGCCTGGCTCTTATTTTTTTATTACTGAGAACGCTCGGGTTGCGAATACTTTCGGTGATCGCGTAAGCAATCAGCATTCAGCGCGCGAGTTTCACTTAAGAAATACATTGTTCTAAAGATTTGGCTGCATTTGAAAATGGTTTTAGGCTAGCGTCAGTGTACAAGGGACAATACAGACAAAAGAGAGGGATGTGCAATGGGAAAGTGTTATGGTTATGTTCGTGTCAGTACTAGAGAGCAGAATGAGGACAGGCAGCTAATCGCGCTGCAGGCACTATCGATTCCGAAGAAAAATATTTACATGGACAAGCAATCGGGAAAAGATTTTAAGCGTCCCCAGTACAACAGATTGGTCAGACGACTGAGACAAAACGATCTGCTTTATATTAAAAGCATTGATCGCCTTGGACGCAACTATTCAGAAATTTTGGAACAGTGGCGAATACTGACCAGAGAAAAGAAAGTTGATATTGTAGTGTTGGACATGCCGATTTTAGATACCCGCCGTGGCAAGGACCTGATGGGGACATTTTTAAGCGATATTGTGCTGCAGGTGCTGTCTTTTGTGGCGGAAAATGAGCGCAGCGATATTCGCAGGCGCCAGGCGGAGGGAATTGCAGCGGCAAAGGCCAGGGGTGTCCGTTTCGGCAGACCGCCGAAGCCGCTGCCGGAAAACTTTTGCAGTGCTTATCAGCAGTGGAAAAATGGTACAATGACCGGCACAGCAGCCGCGCAGGAATGTGGGATGTCACTTTCGACATTCCGCTATAAAGCAGGAATATATGAAAAGACTGATTTGTTTTGAGATGGCAGATGCAAAAATGTGTACTTTTTTGATAATTGGGATTGCCTGACAAAGCACGAGATTTTCTGCTTTTTTGATTGAAAAAGGCCCTGCTTCGTGGTAAGCTAAAAAGGAATGTAGGTGGAATGTAGATCTGCAAAAAAGTACTATTTTTTACAAAAAAGTCAAGTAATGGGAGGGTGCTTACAATGAAAAAGATTGTATGCGAGCTGTGTGACAGCACTGAATTTGTCAAAGAAGGGGGATTTTTTGTATGCCAGGGATGCGGAACGAAATACTCTGCGGAAGAGGCAAAGAGTATGATGCGGGAAGTAGAAGGGGAGGCGGCTCCGGCAGCAGGGGCGCCGGCTCCCGTCAGTGTGCCTGCAGGGAACCCGAATCAAGCCCAGATTGACAATATCCTCGTGCTGGCTACCACGGCCTATGAAGCCCAGAATTATGGGGAGGCAGAAAATTACTGCAACCGGGCTATCGAGCTGGACGCTATGTGCTACAAGGCATGGGATCTGAAAGGGAAAGCCGTGGGATGGCAGTCCAAGATCGACAATCTGAGAATCGAGGAGGCCTCCCATTCCTTCTGCAAGGCCATCGACTTTGCGCCGGAGGAAGAGAAGGAAGAGATAAAAAATCAGGCGGTTGAGGAACTGAAAAAACTGGGGCTGGCTCTGATATCTCTTCGTAAGCAAAGATTTTCCAGCAATCCGGACACTGCAGAATTAAATGGCTTTACCAGTGACCGAAAGGTGATGCTGTCCTCATTGCTGGTGCTGCTGCAGCACGGAAATGCGGTAGGAATGCCCAAGGGGTATCAGGAAGAGATCGCCACTATGATGAACCAGGCAGGGGTGGCTGCCCTGCAGATGACGCGGCAGGCGTGGAAGGGAGTAGAACATCCAAGTAAAAAAGACTTTGATACATACTTGGGATGGAACGGCAACATCTGCCAGCTTTTCCGGGAGGCGATCAACGCCAGCGACGAGGACGAGGAGGAGGATATCCAGAGGTATAAAAACCTCAGCATTGCCCTGAAAGAACCTATGGATCTGGGAGTTTGCTCCTATACGAGGGAGTGGAATTCCTATGCAAGCCGATATGACTGGGTAAAGGAATATGTGCTGAGCGATTCGGCAGTATCCATCAGAATGAAAGAAGCGGCAGACTGCACGACAAAAGCCGCAGAGATGGAGGCTGCGCTGGCGGAAAAGAAGAAAGCGGAGGCCAAGAAGGCGGAGGAAGAAAAGCGCCAGAGGATCGAGGCCTATTGGGCAGCCCATCCAGAAGAGAAAAACGCGCTGGAAGCGGAAAAGGGGGAGCTGACTTCTAAAAAAGACCGGCTGGCTTCAGAGCTGGAAAAGCTGGAGCAGGAGATTGCCGCTGCCGAAAAAGGGAAAGAGGTTAAGACGCCGTCAGAGGAGGAAGAGGACAGGATCCGGGAACAGATCGGCGAGCTGCGGGTTCGCCGGACTCATCTGGGGATTTTTGCCGGAAAAGAAAAAAAGCAGATCGGAGAAGAAATCGCCTCGCTGGAAGGGAGGATCTCTGCTCTTGGCGACAAGATTGAGGAAGAAAAAAAGGCCAGGGACGCAGAAGTTGAAAAGAAACTTGCTCCATTGAAGGCCAGGAAAGAGGAGATAAATGGGCAGATGGAAGCCGCAGCTAAGAGAATTGCCGCTATTGAAGCAGAATTTGCCAAAGACCCCGAATAACAGCCGAAACAGCCAGGACATAGACAGATTCTGTCTGTGGGGATAAGCAGAGACGAGGAGGTGAGTCGCCGTGGTACTTGGAAATTACTCGGCGGAGGCGTCGGTGATAGAAAAGGGGAAGACTGTGAAAGGTATCCTGACACTGTTTGCCGACGAGTATGTATTTGGAGGTGTCCGGACGGCGGTTAATTGGGAGAACGTTACATGTGAGCAAGGAACGGTAAAAGTCAAGGCATTCCTGTTTTCCTCGGAGAAGCCGTACGTGGTTTTTCGAGAAGGAGACACCTGCAGCCCTCAGTTTATCCTGGAAGCGGGACAGAAAGACAGCCTTTTAAAGAAAGTGGCAGAATTTCAGGACTTGATAAGAGCGGAGCGCCTGGAAAAAGAAGAGCGTGCCCGACGAGAACAGGAAGAGAGCCGGGCGCAGGAAGAAAGGGAGCAAAGGATCCGCGAAGAGTCCAGGAGAAAGACAGAAGCAGAGTACCAGCAGCGGCAGGAGGAAATTCACCGCAGGAGGGAAGAACAAGCCCGCCAGGAGCAGGCGGCTCTGGAGAGGAAAAAAGCTGAGAAGAAGGAGAGGATTCGCCGCGAGACAGAAGCCTGCCGGAATGGGCGGGCGCAGATGATCTCAGCGGATGGTATCTCCAAAAAAGCTGCCGCCCGTTTCCTGGATAATCCTTACAGAATACTGGGGATTTCCTGCCTGGCCGGAAATGAGGAGGCAAATTCGGCTCTTGACAAGCTAAAAAAACTGTCCAGGCTGAAAGCAATAGAGGCCTACCGGTCGCCCTTCGATCTGGCCGGCCTGGAAAGACCGGCCCGTGATCTGAGTGTGGCGCAGAATGCGGTGGCTTCCCTGAAAGATAAGACCAATAAACTATTCTGGTTTGCAGACGCAGATGCCTGCGCTGCTTGGCAGAGCGGAAAGTACCGGATCGAGCTGGCCAGGGACGGAGAAGAGTTGGGAAGCTATGATCTCTTTCTCGCCAATTATCTATATGGCGTTTTATGTGACCCTGACTTTAAGGTTTCAGAGACATGGAAGCGGATTTTGAGCTTTTACTGTTTTATTTGCAGGCAGCCGGGGTGTGAACTGATCCGCAGTCGGTTTACAGAAAAAGAACTGCAGGATGAGAATAATGCCAAGCTGCTGGCTGACTTTAAACATGTAATTTTTACCCCCATTCTTTTGCTGTGTGAGAGGGACGATCTGGACGCGGTCCTCCGCCTCCACAAATGTATTAAGGCTTGCGGAGAGCCTCTTCTGAGCGGCCTTGAGAGGGATGTCCTCAGCCGGCTGGTTTCCTGGTTTACAGATAAAGAGGCGTCAGTTTTCTCATATTTAAGGGAAGCAGATTCAGAAGACGTTATCTCCGAGACTGCGGCAGCAGAGATCAGATCCAGAGGAGATGCCTACTGCCGGGCGGTAGAACCAATGCTGGAATTGGTTCTGCGGGATTTCCGCGGAGATGCTGTCCGGTACGATATGATCAAAGAATCCTACCGCCATACGACCTACCAGCTAATGTATGAGCTGAACAAGCAGGCTGACAAATCCGACGCGATTTTCTTTGCCAATAAATGCTATTCCTACTGTAGCGCGGATGACAAAAAACGGATCCAGAACACATTTGGAGCCGTAAATATAAAATCTATTGACTGGAGTGTTCCGCATACTATCTGGGATATCAAGGGAGATGAGTACTATTACGGAAGAGGCTGTACAGCAGATTATGCCCAGGCTCTTTACTGGTACCGCAAAGCGGCTGACGCAGGCAATATGTATTCACCCAACAGTATCGGCATTTGCTATCAAAAAGGACAGGGCGTTCCGCAGAACGATGTACAGGCGGCATCCTGGTTTGAGAAAGCATATGAAAAAGGAAATCCGGAGGGGGCCTTTAATCTGGCAGAGTGCTGTTACTCAGGAACCGGCGTGAGGAAAGATGTGGATAAGGCTCTTAAAATGTGGGCTGAGGCGGCCAAGCTGGGGCATCCTTCTGCGGAACAGCGCAGAGCGGAGGTGTTCTCCAAGGTTCAGGCCGAAAGAAGAAAGCGCAGAGCGTCCAACCATATTTGCCATGATCTGGGATTTCAAATGACGGTGGGCACGAACCAGGTAGTGGAGGTTACGCTGAACAGTCCGGCCAATGTATATTTGGTGAATGCACAGGGCTACAAGGATTATCTGAATGGAAATGAATTTTCTTATAAGGGAGGATATGCGGCGGATTCTCCATACCGGATTCGGATACCGTCCTCAAACCGTTGGTATGTCATAGTGGACAGCGGGGAGGAACCGATTTCAGGCATTGAGTCCAGCGTGAAGGTGAAATCAGCATCGTAGCAGACGGAGGGACGTATGACAGAAAAAGCGGATATAAAAGAATTGGCGACAGCGGCATGGCGGCTGGAAAGATGGCTGAACCAGCTAAACACTGACCGGAAGATGGCAGCTAAAAGTGCTTTGAGAAGTATAAAAAAATATATCGCCGACTCCGGCGTTGAAATAAAGGATCCGACAGGGGCAAAATTCGATCCGGGGCTGGCTGTGGAAGTAGTGAACAATGAGGCGGAGGACGCGCATGAGGAGGAGCTGATCATAACAGAGACCCTGGCTCCCTACATTTACCAGGACGGGAAGCTGATTCAGTACGCCAGAGTTATTATCGGAACAAAGGATCACCAAGACAGCGCTGCACGCCCGGAGAAGAAGGCGGAAGCTGAGGAGAGCGCCATAGGGGAAGACAAGATAGAGAGGATAATGGAGTATGCAAAAATTTTATGATTGCGGTATCGATCTGGGAACGACCAATTCTTGCCTGGCTATCCCAGACAATGATCACGGCTTTGAGATTATCGAGAACCAGGCAGACCGGATGTCGGTTACGCCGTCAGCGGTTCTGATTAACGGAAAGGGACGTATGCTGATTGGACAGAGGGCATACAATTCCCAGAAGGTCGAGGATCTGGCTATCCAGTTTAAACGGCAGATGGGGCTGGACAAGAAAATTTCTTTTGTGTCTGCGGGAGTGGAGAAAACGCCGGAAGAGCTGTCTTCCGAGATTTTGAAACGACTGAGAAACGACGCTCAGATGCGGCTCAACAGACCGATCGAGAATGTTGTCATTACGGTTCCGGCGGCATTTAAAACTCTTCAGTCAGAGGCAACCAATAAGGCTGGCCGTCTGGCTGGTTTTCAAAATATCATTTTGCTGCAGGAGCCGATTGCGGCAGCCGTAGCTTACGGGGCTAAGCCAGATGCAAAAGATAAACACTGGATGGTATTTGACTACGGCGGGGGGACATTGGATGTGGCCATTATCTCTACGCTGGATAACCGCTTGACTGTTGAAAACAGCGAGGGGGACAATTATTTTGGCGGAAGCGATATTGACCGTCTCCTGTTTCGGCAGGTGGTTTTGAAAAAGCTGAGGGAAGCAGGCTACCATGTGGACCGACTGTTTGATGAGAGCACCAGCAGCGGCAAATCCCTTGCCCGGAAAGTTCAGCTGGACTGTGAAAACTGTAAAATAGAGCTGTCAAATAAAGAGTCTTCTATTTTAGAAATTTTTGACATGGATGATGACGACGGGGAACCAATCGAATTTGAATGCGAAATTACAAGACAAGAACTGGAATCCATAATTTCTGACACTGTCGAGCGAAGCATTTCTATTGCAAAAAAGGCTCTTGCTGGGGCCAATATTCGTGATGACCAGCTTGACAAAATTCTTCTGGTCGGCGGCAGCACATTTATTCCGCTGGTGAGGAGGAGACTGGAAGAGGCTTTTGGCGTTGAATTGGACAGCTCCCTGAACCCAATGACAGTGGTGGCTGCTGGAGCAGCAATTTATGCCGCCGCCAGCGCAATCGATGTGGAAGAAGAGATTCAGCCATCTGGTACAGGCCATGCGGTGATCAGCCTGACCTATGACCCAGTCTCATCAGAAGAGATGGTTAACGTGATTGGCAAGGTGGTTAATATAAAAGATGCCGGCGCTGCCAGAGTCAAGATCGACAGCGCTGTGACGCCCAACTTTTCAGGCGTATGCTGGACAAGCGGCTGGATAGATCTGCTGGATCAGAATACAGGGATTTTCGACGTGGATATCCTGCTTCAGAAGGGAGTCCTGAATTACTGCAGAGTTTCAGCCTGCGATCCGAGCGGAACGGAAATTACAGTGGAAAACCCATATTTTGAGATTAAGCACAATGAGACGGTTCTGAAAATGTCGGCGCCTCCGGCGACAATGTCTATCGGCGTTCAGATCCGGGATCCGAAGACCGGATACGATGTTTTGTACCCTGTAATCAGGAAGAATTCTCCTTTGCCAGCCCAGGATGAAAGGACATTTAAACTATCCAGAGATATTGACCCCATGAAGGACGACTGCATTACGATCAAAATCTGGGAAGGGGAAAATACTCAGAACCCAGAAGCAAATTTCCCGGCAGGCGCTATTACGGTGCAGTCGTTGGCTATGGAGCGGATGATTCCAAAGGGCACAGAGGTGGAGTTGACCATCATTGCAGATGAAAACCGCAATATCCGTGTCAGCGGCTATATTCCTGATTTTGACTTTATTATTCCGGAGGAGACACTCCGGGCTGAGGCCAGGGTGGATCTGGAAGAGAGGATGGAAGCCATTGACACAAAAATCCAGCAGTCGGAAGTCAGCCTTCAGCAGCTAAAAAATCAGGGGATTGATGTTTCCGGTTTGGAAGCGGAGCTTCAGCAGATTAAAAGCAGCTATGACGGCGTCTGCGGCAAGGTGGACTCAGATGAGGCGGCGGTAAATGAGTTTATTCAGAGATTTTACAATGTCGAGTCCAGAATTATCCAGGAGGAGCGCAGATACAAACAGCGGAAAAATAATTCGAAAAACGACGATACCGTTAAACAGGCGCGGGAACAGGTTGAAAGCTATGGCAGTGAGGAAGCGAAAGCGGCATGGACAGAGCTGGAGGAATCCTATCAGGCAGCAGAGACAGCTGAGGAGAAATCTTTTGTCGCCAATAAGATGAGCAATCTGGGATTCCAGGCAATGACAAGCAACTATAATTGGCTGAAAGCCTTCTTCACGATAGTGCTCAGCAAGCCGGAAACCAGCTATACCAATGCTCAGAAGGCGGAATACTGGAAATCACAGGCTTATCTGGCCATGGATTCTAAAAATACAGAGCAGCTTAGAAAGGCAGTGTTTGAGCTTCTGGAATTAATGACATCGAGCGCAGGACAGGCGGTATCTGCATTTGGGGCAGATCTGACAATGTAAAGGAGGCATTTGGCAGATGCAGACGCTGCTGGACAATAAAAAGAAAAAACTTTTTGATGAGGCTTACCAGGCGTATTTAAAGATTACAAAGCAGATCGAAGATGTGTACAGCGAGGGCATAGCTGACCCTTTTGCAGACAGTCCCAGCGTTACGGACATGATATGTTCTTTAGATCAATATCTCCAGGGATGCTTATTAAAGATCGGTGCATCGGACGGCGTGCTGTCGGAAGAAGAACTGTATTTTCTGACGTCCCTCCCGGATGAATTTGACGAGGTCTGCTCCAGAAACAGAGGCTACAGGCGCTTTATCCGACAGATGACAGCGGAACGATTTCAGACAGACGGGTCGCAGTTTTATGATTTTGAGAAGACGCCAATGTTTTTGGAGGTGCTCAGCCAGGACTTTGATGACGCGCCTCAGATGGTCAGAAGCAATATGGAGATTATCTTCCAGGCCTTTATCGCTGTCGATGGGGCATTTTCAGAGAGTGAAGCCAATACAGCTCTTGAGATACTGAATAAAATTGACAGAGGCGAGAAAAAGATGGTTCCGGAAAGAGAGGAGACATCTGAAAGCTCAGAAATAAAAAAGAAGGATGGGGAGGAAAAACAGAAAAAAGAACTGTCAAAAAAACTTTCTGCTCAGTCCGGCATTTACACAGAAGGGGATGAGATGGAAAGCGCCCTAAAAGAACTGGAGGCTTTAGTAGGGCTTTCTGAGGTAAAGAGCGAGGTTATGTCCTGCATTAACCTTCTTAGGATCAACAATATGCGGAGGGAGAAGGGCCTGCCGCTGCTGCAGACCTCTAATCATATGGTATTTACAGGGCACCCTGGAACTGGAAAAACTACGGTTGCCCGCATTATGGCTAAAATTTTTAAAAGTTTGGGTGTCGTATCCAAGGGACAGTTGGTAGAGACAGACAGAGCAGGATTGGTTGCCGGCTATATGGGCCAGACGGCATTAAAAACGGCTCAGGTCATAAAAAAGGCAAAAGGAGGGGTTCTGTTTATCGATGAAGCATACTCACTGTCCTCTGAAGATGGCAGCAACGATTATGGAAGGGAAGCGATCGATACTCTGGTAAAAGGTATGGAAGACTATCGGGATGACCTGGTTGTAATTGTTGCCGGCTATGTAGATGAGATGAAAAAATTTATTAGTATGAATCCAGGTCTCAGGTCAAGATTTAATAAGTATATCAACTTTTCGGACTATTCTTCCGAGGAAATGTTGGAAATTCTTAAACGACAGTGTATAAAAACGGAATTTATTTTATCATCGGAAGCGGAGGAGGCCGCCCGCAGGTATTTTGAAAAAAATCAGACGGATCCGACTTTCGGAAACGCACGGGGGGTAAGAAACTTCTTTGACCGGGTTGTCATGAACCAGGCCACCAGAATTTTGACGCTTCCAAATCCGTCCGAGATAGAATTTAAAACCATTAAAAAAGAGGATATAGCCGATTAAAGAAAGGGGTCGCAGGATCAGTTTGCCCATTGCAGAGAACTGTATGGCATATAAACTGGATTTTGCGGCCCCATTTTGCGCTCAGAAAGACGTCAGCCGTTTACTCCGGATAGACTAGCCGTTCCGATGTAATGTTTTCCAGCACTTCCCGGTAAAAACGGTCTGCCAGGTAATTTGCCATCGGCAGATTCATGTCTAAATAGTTGCCGCAGTCTTTTGCCGCAGCTCCGGGCACTTCGCCGCGAAAATCCCGCATAAAGATAAACAGTTCCTTCAAAAGCGGAAGAATATCTTCAGATTTCAAATCACCGGCCATTACCAGATAAAATCCGGTCCGGCATCCCATAGGGCCAAAGTAGATAATTTTTTTCCCAAATACAGGGTGATTCCGGAGAAACGTGGCTCCTAAATGTTCAATTGTATGGACTTCCGCTGTATTCATTACCGGCTCAAAGTTGGGGCGGGTCATTCGGATGTCAAAAGTCGTAATGGTTTCAGCGCCTACCTGATCTTTTCGGGAAACGTATACACCTGGCAACAGGGTCAGATGATTGACAGTAAAACTGGCTATTTTTTCCATTGAAGCAGCTCCTTTCTATTTTTCAGTTTGCCTGGGGAATTGTCCCTATGCACTGACGCTATCATAGCATAAAGATGGCCGATTGCCCATACATTTTTAGGAAGAAAGGAGCGTCGGATATGGAGGACTGGTATCGTTTACCAGAAGAGGAGGTGCTGTCCAGACTGAATTCGGACAGAAGAGGACTGACAGAGGAAGAAGCGATCCGGCGAGTCGATCAGTATGGAATGAATGTGCTGCGGGAGAGCCGGAAAAAAACGTGGTTTCGGGTATTTTTAGAACAGTTTCAGGATCTTTTGGTGCAGATCCTGGTCGGCGCGGCTCTTATTTCCATGGTATCGGGAAACAGCGAGAGCACGATCGTGATCTTTGCCGTTTTATTGCTGAATGCTGTACTTGGCACAGTCCAGCACCAAAAGGCGCAGAAATCTCTTGAAAGCCTGAAGGCCCTTTCTGCACCCGCTGCTACTGTAATAAGAAACGGAAAAAAGAAAAAAATAGCGGCAGCTCAGATTGTTCCAGGCGATCTGCTGGTTCTGGAGAGCGGAGACCTGGTGGCTGCAGATGGAAGACTTCTGGAAACAAATAGTTTGAGGATAAATGAAAGTTCTCTGACAGGAGAAGCAGACAGTGTAGAAAAAACCAGAAAGCAGATGAAGAAGGAGATGCCTCTGGCTGACAGAACCAATATGGTGTTTTCCGGAGGCCTGGTGACAGGGGGGAGAGGCATCGCTGCGGTTACGGCTACAGGGATGAATACAGAAATGGGCAGAATTGCAGAGCTGATGAACAGCACAAAAGAGCAGAAGACCCCTCTTCAAATCAGTTTGGACCGTTTCAGCGGCAGATTGGCAGCCGCGATTATGGCAATCTCAATTGGTGTATTCTTTTTGAGTCTTTATCGGGGGAGCCGAATTTTGGATGCTTTGATGTTTGCTGTTGCCCTGGCGGTGGCGGCTATTCCGGAGGCATTGGGGACCATCGTGACAATTGTGCAGGCAATGGGGACTCAGAGGATGGCAAAACAGAATGCGATTATAAAAGACCTGAAGGCAGTAGAGAGCCTGGGATGTGTATCTGTCATATGTACAGATAAAACAGGGACATTGACCCAGAATAGAATGACGGTTCAGGCGGTATATGATGGAGAAAGGTTCAGGGATTTTGAAGAAAAAGGAAAGAAATATTCGTTTCAGAAACGAGATGAAGCTGTTTCGCTGATTGAGGCCGCTGTCCTGGCCAATAATGCGGAATCAGGGGAAGAAGAATCGGGAGATCCCGTAGAAACCGCGTTGCTGAGAATGGCCTCTGAAGCCGGAGTAGATATAAAAAAGATCCGAAGTCAATGGAAACGGCTAAAGGAACAGCCGTTTCAATCTGCTGCTAAACAGATGAGTGTAGAATGTGAAAATTGCCAGGGAGAACGGTTTTGGATCGTGAAAGGTGCAGTCGATGTGCTGCTGAACAGATGCAGCCGGTTTTCCTGTGCTCAAGGGCTTTGCGAAATGACTGCATTGAGAAAAAAACAGATATTACGACAGAATGAAAGTTGGGGACGGGCCGGATATCGGGTTTTAGCCTTCGCCTGTACAGGACGGAATCAACCTTTCAGCACAGAAAAAAGCGGTGGCGCAGGTCTTATTTTTGTCGGGCTGGCAGCATTTATGGATCCGCCCAGACCAGAATCAGCAGCGGCTGTCAAAAAGGCTATGGAGGCGGGGATAAAACCCGTTATGATCACAGGGGATCATCCTGTGACAGCCCTGTCTATTGCGGAGAAAATTCATCTGATTCAGCCCTGGGAAACGGTTATGACCGGAAGGGAGCTGGACGGAATGGAAGAGGAGGAGCTGGAGCGGAGACTGCCGGATATTGCTGTCTATGCCAGAGTTTCACCGGAGCATAAGATTCGGATTGTAAAGGCCTGGCAGAGAAGAGGGAGGATTGTGGCGATGACCGGGGATGGAGTCAATGATGCCCCGGCTTTAAAAAAGGCTGATATTGGTGTGGCCATGGGAGTGAGCGGGACGGAGGTATCCCGGGATGCAGCATCTATGATATTGGCGGATGACAATTTTGCCACTATCATTGCCGCGGTGGAAAACGGGCGTAATGTATACCGGAATATCCAGAATGCTATTGATTTTCTGCTTTCCGGCAACATGGCAGGGATTTTCTGTGTCCTTTATACATCGCTTCTGGCGCTTCCAATGCCTTTTGCACCGGTCCATCTTTTGTTTATTAACCTGGTGACAGACTCGCTGCCCGCCCTGGCCATCGGCATGGAGCCGGCGGAAGAGGGGCTGCTGAGACAGAAACCCAGGGATCCGTCCAAAGGGATCCTGACAAAAACGTTTATGAAGGATATCCTGATTCAGGGGGGACTCATCGCGGTGGGGACTATGGCAGCCTACTATATTGGTTTGTCGGGATTGTACGGCCGGACGGCCGGAAACCCTGCTGTCGCCAGCACAATGGCATTTACAACGCTGACTCTCGCCAGGCTTTTCCACGGCTTTAACTGCCGCAGCCACCACTCGATTCTTCACCTGGGATTGTTCAGCAATCTGTACAGCATTATGGCCTTTGAGGCAGGAGTGGTCCTGCTTGCCGCTGTGCTCTTTGTGCCATGGTTGCAGCGGCTATTTGCGGCATCAGACCTATCGGTGATGCAGGTGGCAGCAATCGGGATCTGTGCAGTGGTTCCGACATTGATCATACAGGCGTGGAAGCTGGCGAGGGAGAGTTTTCGATCGATCTGAAAAATCCATAAAAAATCGCCTTCAAGACCATAATTGCCTGAAAACTATTGACATTTCTTGATGTTTTATGATAGCATGGGAGACAAGAGAAAAGGATTAAAAAAGCGAGGTGGCTAAACGGATCCGTTTATTCTCAGTTGATGACGAGAACGAACGCCCCGCGGTTTGCTGTGCTTTCAATTTTTATGCCCCGTCAGCTTGCTGCGGGGCATTTGATCATATCAAGGGGCATTTTGATCCCGGGGTGTGGTCGAAGCACTCTGCTGCGGGGATTGACGCGCAGAAAAACCGCGAGCGCAGACTGTCGGGCACACCGCAGGCGAAGAATCCATGCTTGAGATAAGGAGAAAGAAAATGAAACTGGTTACATATCAACTGGAACGGGAGAGAAGATCAAGGATAGGGGTTCTGAACCAGGATGAGAGCTGGGTCTATCCAGTCAAGAGTATTGGCGTAGACTATGATGAGATGGAAAAATTGATAGAAGAGATAGGAGAATCAGAGCTTCAGCTTTTGGAGTATACCAGCAGAAAGGAGCCATATGGAATCCAGGGGGCAGCGCCCCTGGGGGAGATACGCCTTCTGGCGCCTATTCCAAAACCAAAGCAGGATATCATCTGCCTGGGGATCAATTATATGGCCCATGCTGAAGAGTCAGCCCGCTTTAAAAAGGAAGAGTTTGACGGAAAACGCCAATATGCCGTATATTTTTCCAAGCGTGTCAATATGGCCAGTGCAGACGGCGACCCGATTCCTGGACATTTTGACATTGTGGACAGTCTGGACTACGAGGCAGAGCTGGCAGTTATTATCCGCAAAGAGGCAAAAGATGTCCCGCCGGAACAGGTAAAAGACTATATATTCGGTTATACCGTGATCAATGATGTAAGCGCCAGGAATATTCAGAACCGCCATAAACAGTGGTATTTTGGAAAAAGCCTGGATGGTTTTCTGCCCATGGGTCCATGCATTGCTACGGTGGATTCGCTGCCCTATCCGCCTAAACTGCAGATTCAGTCATGGGTAAATGGGGAGCTGCGGCAGGACAGTAATACAGAATTGCTGATTTTTGACATTGACCACATTGTCAGCGAGCTTTCCAGGGGAATGACTTTGCAGGCAGGAACGATTATTTCCACAGGAACCCCGGCAGGTGTTGGTATGGGATTTGATCCTCCTAAGTTTTTAAAGTCCGGAGATGTAGTGGAATGCCGGGTAGAGGGCGTAGGAACGATAAAGAATACAGTGAAATAAAAATAGATTGATAGTTGACAGAAGGCGGCCTTTTCATTATAATAAAATAGTAACTGTTACTATTTTATGGAAAGGATGCTGCTATGAAAACATTAAAGTTCAGTAGGCAGAGAGAATCCATTAAAGCTTGCCTGATGGCGCGCAGCGATCATCCGACGGCTGATGCCATTTATGCAGCTATCCGGGAGGAATATCCAAATATTAGCCTGGGAACCGTGTACCGAAACCTGAATCTGCTGGTAGAATTAGGGGAAGTCCGGAGACTTCGCTGTGACAACGGACCGGACCATTTTGATGGAGATACAACGCCTCATTACCATTTTTTGTGTCGCCATTGCGGTCGGGTCATCGATATGCCTATGAGTCATATGAATGAGTTGAATGTACTGGCTGGCCGCTATTATCCGGGACATGTGGAGAACCATGCGATGCTCTTTTACGGTGTGTGCAAAGATTGCCTGGAAATGGAAAATATTTCTGCAAAAGAGGTTGACAAAGCGAGTGGAATATGATATCTTAAAACAGTAATAATTATTATTATTAAACAAAGAACTGCTATTAACAATTATTTCAATAAAGAAAAGGAGAAAAAAGCTATGAAGAAATGGGTATGTACAGTATGCGGATATGTTTATGAGGGGGAGAATCCTCCGGAATTCTGCCCGGTATGCAAGGTTCCTGCCAGCAAATTCAAACTGCAGGAAGATGAGATGACTTGGGCATCTGAGCATGTAGTAGGCGTAGCACAGGGTGTTAGCGAAGATATTATTAAAGATTTAAGAGCAAATTTTGAGGGCGAATGCAGCGAGGTTGGTATGTATCTGGCTATGGCGAGAGTTGCCCACAGAGAAGGATATCCGGAGATCGGCCTTTACTATGAGAAGGCTGCCTGGGAAGAGGCAGAGCATGCTGCAAAATTTGCAGAGCTTTTAGGTGAAGTTGTTACTGACAGCACCAAGAAGAATCTGGAGCTGAGAGTAGCTGCTGAGAACGGTGCTACCGCAGGAAAGACTGACCTGGCTAAGAGAGCAAAAGCAGCTAATCTGGATGCAATTCATGACACTGTACATGAAATGGCAAGAGACGAGGCACGACACGGCAGAGCATTTGCTGGACTGTTAAAGAGATACTTTGGTTAATTGCCTCATAATTACAAAGGAGGATACAAATGTCTAAGTACGCAGGAACGAAGACAGAGCAGAACTTAAAGGATGCATTTGCAGGAGAGTCCCAGGCCCGCAACAAATATACTTACTATGCTTCAGCCGCAAAAAAGGCTGGCTATGAGCAGCTTGCTGCCCTTTATCTGGAGACTGCTGATCAGGAAAAGGAACACGCCAAAATGTGGTTCAAGGAATTCCACGGGATCGGTACACCGGAAGAAAATCTGGCAGACGCCGCTGAGGGTGAGAATTACGAGTGGACAGACATGTACGCGCGTATGGCCAGAGAAGCCAGAGAAGAGGGATTTGAAGAACTGGCAGTTAAGTTTGAGCTGGTAGCAAAGGTAGAGGCTGCCCATGAGAAGCGGTATTTGAAACTGCTGGACAGCATGAAGAAGGACGGAACCTTCAAGGGCGATGCTCCTCTTGGCTGGAAGTGCCGTAACTGCGGCTATGTCCACGAAGGAGAGGAAGCGCCGGAAGTTTGCCCGTGCTGCGCTCATCCGAGAGCATACTTTGAAAGAAAAGTAGAGAATTACTAAGAATATGCAAAGCCCGGTCCGGAGATTTTTCTGACCGGGCTAAATTTAGCGTCAGTGTACATGGACGAGGTGTGTTGTCCTCTGTACACTGATTCTGTGTTTTGAGGACAATGAAAGAATGAGAAATGGAGAAGGCGATGGAGCAAAGAGAGCAGAACCCGGGCGCGACGGACGGGAAATTCTATTCTTTAAACGATATGGTGAAAGCTGGCTGCGGTGACTGCGAGGGATGTTCGGCATGTTGCCGGGGGATGGGCAGCTCGATTATTGTAAATCCTTTAGACAGTTTTCTAATTACAGAGAATTTGGGGAAAACCTTTGAAGAGCTGCTGGCTGGGTATTATGAATTGGGTGTGGAAAATGGACTGATTTTGCCGCACTTAAAAATGCGGGAGAAAGACGATACCTGCATTTTTCTGACTCAGGAGGGAAGGTGTTCAATTCACGGGTTCAGGCCAGGGATTTGCCGGATATTTCCGCTGGGCAGAAGTTATGGAAAAGATGGAATTCAGTATATTTTTTTGACAAACGGGTGCAGAAAGAAAAATCGCACTAAGGTTAAGGTTCAGAAATGGATCGATACACCGGATATCCGGGAAAACGAGAGATTTCTTATGAATTGGCATTTTTTCTGTACCAATCTTCAGAAGAAAACGGAACAGGGACGGGATGCAGAATCTGCAAAGGCCGCCAGCATGTATGTGCTGAAGAAGTTCTATATGGAAAGTTATGAAGGGCAGAACGATTTTTACAGTCAGTTTCAGGAAAGGCTGAACCAGGCGCAGAAAGACTTGGGGATAAGCAGCGGTAATTTGGAAGAAATATGATTGACAAACCTTCAGGGTTGGCGTAAAATCTTACTACACAATAAGATGAAGACGATAGCTGTGAAGAGGATCAGTAAGCATTCATACTCTCCAGAGAGGAGGCCGCAGGTGGAAGGCCTTCGGGTTCCTGGATGCTGAACCGGCCTTGGAGCTTCTCTGGGAAACCAGAGCGTATTCCGGCGATAACGGATAATGAAGTGAGCGGCCTGGAATAAGGCGCTAATTTGGGTGGTACCGCCGAGTCATTCGGTCCCTTAGAAGACAGAGGGAACGGATGGCTTTTTTGTATTCCGGGAAAACTTCATTTTCCGAGATATAAAAACACTCTTAGAGAATTGGAAAGCTGTTCTCCCTCAAAAAAGCAATAAGAAGGAGAGAAAAAATGGCTAACGACAAGAAAATGGTAGAGGCGATCACATCTATGGATGTAGATTTTGCCCAGTGGTACACAGACGTTGTGAAAAAGGCGGAATTGATTGATTATTCCAGCGTGAAAGGATGCATGGTGATCAAACCGGACGGCTATGCGCTGTGGGAAAATATTCAGCATGAGCTGGATGCCAGATTTAAAAAGGTAGGTGTTCGGAATGTTTATATGCCAATGTTCATTCCGGAGAGTCTGCTCCAGAAAGAGAAGGATCACGTAGAGGGCTTTGCACCGGAAGTAGCGTGGGTGACTCACGGAGGCATGGAACCTCTTCAGGAGAGACTGTGCGTAAGGCCGACCTCGGAGACGCTGTTCTGTGATTTCTATCAGAGAGACATCCAGTCTTACCGCGATCTTCCCAAGGTTTATAATCAGTGGTGTTCAGTCGTCCGTTGGGAAAAAACAACCCGTCCTTTCCTTCGCTCCAGGGAATTCCTCTGGCAGGAAGGTCATACGGCACATGCTACGGCAGAAGAAGCAGAGGAGAGAACAGAGCAGATGCTGAACCTTTATGCCGATTTCTGCGAAGAAGTGCTGGCTCTTCCGGTTATACGCGGGAAAAAGACAGACAAAGAAAAATTTGCCGGTGCAGAATCCACTTATACCATCGAAGCTCTGATGCACGATGGGAAGGCACTCCAGTCTGGAACCAGCCATAACTTTGGAGATGGATTTGCAAAGGCTTTTGGAATCCAGTACAGCGACAAGGACAATCAGCTTAAATACGTTCATCAGACTTCCTGGGGAATGTCCACCCGTCTGATCGGCGCGATTATTATGGCTCACGGAGACAACGACGGACTGGTTCTGCCTCCGAGGATTGCTCCTGTTCAGGTCATCATTATACCGATTCAGCAGAGAAAAGAGGGCGTTCTGGAAAAGGCATGGGAGCTGAAGGACCGTCTGTCCGGATTTAAGGTAAAGGTTGATGATACCGATAAGAGTCCGGGCTGGAAATTCAGTGAGTGTGAGATGAGAGGAATTCCTCTGAGAGTTGAGATCGGACCTAAGGACATTGCGGCAGATCAGGCCGTTCTGGTTCGCAGGGATACCCACGAGAAGGTTACAGTGTCTCTGAGCGAACTGGAGGCAAAGGTCGGCGAAATGCTGGAAGCGATTCAGAAGGATATGTATGAGAAGGCGAAAAAGCACCGTGATTCTCATACGTATACCGCTCTTACGCTGGATGAATTAAAGGATATTGCCGAGAATAAGCCGGGCTTTATCAAGGCGATGTGGTGCGGTTGCCAGGAATGTGAGGAGAAACTGAAAGAAGAGGCCGGTGTAACCTCTCGGTGTATGCCGTTTGCCCAGGAAAAGCTTTCCGATACCTGCGTATACTGCGGCAAACCCGCTACCAAGATGGTATATTGGGGAAAGGCTTATTAAATGAACATGTCGCTTACAGCGACATCACCATATAGGAAAGCAGATCGCTAACGCGATCACCGAAAATTCTGGAAACGGAGAAAAATGTCAGAAGTGATTCAGATTCCCGCTCCTGTGGAGCATATTATTTCGCAATTAAATTCTCACGGGTATCAGGCTTATGCTGTGGGGGGATGTGTTCGCGACAGCCTTCTGGGACGAATTCCGGAGGATTGGGACATTACCACATCCGCCAGACCGGAACAGGTAAAAGCTGTATTCCGGAGAACCGTGGATACCGGTATTGCCCATGGAACTGTGACTGTCATGGAAGGAAAGACGGGATATGAGGTAACTACCTACCGGATCGATGGCAAATACGAAGACGGCCGTCACCCCAGCCAGGTGATTTTTACACCAAGCCTTCTGGAGGATCTGCGGCGGAGAGATTTTACCATTAATGCCATGGCTTACAGCAAAGAAGAAGGTATAGTGGACGCCTTCGGCGGTATGAAAGATTTGGAATCCAAAGTCATCCGATGCGTTGGAAGTCCTATAGAACGATTTACAGAGGATGCTTTAAGGATACTGAGAGCCGTCCGTTTTTCCGCACAGTTGGGGTTTGAGATTGAAAAGGACACCTATAAAGCGATAGGAGAGATCGCGCCGAACCTGGGACGCGTGAGCAAGGAACGGATTCTGACAGAATTGACGAAGCTCTTGCTGTCAGATCACCCGGAACGCATTGCTATGGTATATGAGACCGGAATGGCTCCCCACATTTCCCGTCAATTTGCGGCTGTTGCACAGCCGCTTCCCTATATCAGCCCTTCTCTGCCCCAGAAAAAATCTCTGCGTTGGGCAGCATTTTTGCAGAATGAGCCGGAGGAAGCGGCTGTGCGTTTGTTAAAAGAATTAAAGTCAGACAACGATACGATCAATCGGGTGCGAATCCTGACGCGTTGGTGCAGGGCAGAAATTTTGTCGGACAAGACAGCCGTTCGCCGGACAATGAGTCAAATGACACCGGAGCTATACGACGATCTGATTCTTTTAAAGGAATCTGTACTTCGGGAGGAACCAGAGAAAGAGCAGCTAGAAGAAGTGAAACGGCTGACCGCAGAAATCCGCAGCAGCAGAGACTGTCTGTATCTAAAAGATCTGGCAGTAAACGGGCGCGATTTGATTGAAGCGGGAATTACACCGGGCAGAGAAGTAGGAGACGCTCTGGAATGGCTTTTGGAAGAGGTCTTAAAAGAACCGGGGAAAAACAGAAAAGAGACGTTGCTGAAGCTATTGAAAACGAGATAGATATTGATCGCATTCAGAGAAATGATGGGCGCTGCAGGACATTAGATTTGATGTCCTGACAGCGCCTTTTCAGTCATAATCCGCTCCGCCTTCTCATACCCTAGAAATAGCCTATGAGAAAATGCAATGAGACAGTTTTGGAGGGGTAGAGATGACAGAGCGGTATACAGATGTGCTGGAAATGTATGATATGGAGATCCTTGGAATCCGTCGGGGCAGAGGGGCATGGATTCTGGATACGGACCGGGGATGCCGGCTGCTGAAGGAATACCGCGGAACTGCCCGCCGGTTGGAATTCGAGTCAGAGGTATTGAAGGTTTTAGAGGGGAGCAGCGGCCTGAAGGCGGATCAGTATGTGAAGAGCCGCGAGGAGGAGCTGTTTACCAGCGCTGGCGACGGAACGCATTTTATTTTGAAGGAATGGTTTGGAGACCGTGAATGCAATTTAAAAGAATACTCTGAGATTCGGAGTGCGGTGACCAGGATAGGAATGCTTCATCAGCTTTTGCGTAGAGTAGAATTAAAGCCAGAGTGGAATATGGGATCGATTGTCGGGCGGCCGATGGCGGAGGAGATGGAACGCCACAATCGGGAACTGAAGCGCGCCAGAAATTTTATCAGTGAAAAACGGGGAAAAAACGAATTTGAATTGTGGGTGATTGGCGGCCATTCGGCTTTTTTTGAACAGGCTCTGGAAGCGGCCCAAGGCCTGGAAAAAATGGAGATGGGCGGAGGATTGTGCAGGTATCTGTGCCACGGGGACCTGGATCAGCACCATGTCCTGATGGGCAGCCATTACGTTGCCATTGTGGAATACAACCGGATGCATCTGGGTCTGCAGGTGGAGGATCTGTATCGGTTTATGCGTAAAGTTATGGAAAAGCATAACTGGAACCTTCGTTTGGGAGGTATGATGCTGGATGCATATGAGAGGGTGCTTCCTATGACAAAGGAGGAAAGGCGGGCGCTGTATTATTTGTTCTTGTACCCGGAAAAATACTGGAAGCAGATTAATTATTATTATAACGCAAATAAGGCCTGGCTGCCGGCCAGGAACATTGATAAATTAAAGTCATTAAAGGAACAGGAGGAGGCCAGGCAGGCGTTTTTGCGCGAGATAAAATGATGAAAACCACTTTCCTTTTTAGCTGGCATATAGTATAATTTGCATAGGTTTAAATGAAAGCCAGGGGGTTCTTTTGACAAATATTGTCAATCAGGAGAACTTTGGGCATTCTGCCGCCGGCAGAAGGAAAGGAGCAAGGAGTTTTATGAAAGACTACATGAAAATTTATAATGAGTGGTTGTCAAATCCCTATTTTGATGAAGCCACGAAAGCCGAGCTGAGAGCGATCGAGGGAAATGAGAACGAGATCAAAGAGCGTTTTTATATGGATCTGGAGTTCGGCACAGCCGGATTGAGGGGAATTATCGGCGCTGGTATTAACCGGATGAATATATATGTAGTGCGTCGGGCCACCCAGGGGTTGGCAAATTATATCATTAAACAGGGTGGAGCAGATAAGGGCGTTGCCATTGCCTACGATTCCCGCCACATGTCTCCAGAGTTTGCTATGGAAGCGGCGATGACCCTGGCGGCCAATGGTATCAAGGCGTATAAGTTTGAATCTCTGCGCCCGACACCGGAGCTTTCCTTTGCGGTAAGAGAACTGGGATGTATCGCTGGTATTAATATTACAGCCAGCCACAATCCGCCGGAATACAATGGATATAAAGTCTACTGGGAGGACGGCGCTCAGTTTACACCGCCCCACGATAAGGGCGTTACAGAAGAAGTTCTTGCTATTGAAGACTTATCTACAGTGAAGACAACCGATGAAGCATCCGCCGTTGCAGCGGGAAAATATCAGGTGATCGGAAAAGAAATCGATGATAAATATATTGCCCAGGTAAAAGCCCAGGTAGTGAATCAGAAAGCAATTGATGAGATGCAGGATCAGATCACAATTATCTATACGCCTCTCCACGGAACCGGCAATATTCCCGCCAGAAGGGTCATGAAGGAACTGGGATTTGAGCACGTATACGTGGTTCCGGAGCAGGAACTTCCGGACGGCGATTTCCCGACAGTGAGCTACCCCAATCCTGAAGCGGCCGAGGCATTTGAGCTGGGCTTAAAGCTGGCGAAGGAGAAGAATGCAGATTTGGTTCTGGCGACCGACCCGGATGCCGATCGGCTTGGCGTTTACGTAAAAGATACGAAATCGGGAGAATACATTCCGTTGACCGGAAATATGTCTGGTTCCCTGCTGTGCGAATATGTGTTGAGCCAGAAGAAGGCGGCAGGAAAGATTCCGGAAGATGGACAAGTTGTAAAATCCATCGTCTCCACCAACCTGATTGACGCTGTTGCAAAAGCATACGGCGTAGAACTGATCGAGGTTCTCACCGGATTTAAGTGGATCGGACAGCAGATATTGAAAAACGAAAGAACCGGAAAAGGTACATATCTCTTTGGAATGGAAGAGAGCTACGGGTGCCTGATCGGTACTTATGCAAGAGATAAAGACGCCATCTCTGCAACTGCCGCACTTTGCGAGGCAGCCGCTTACTATAAGATGAAGGGTATGACGCTGTGGGATGCCATGATCGCAATGTACGAAAAGTATGGCTACTACAAAGATGCCGTAAAATCCATTGGGCTTTCCGGAATTGAGGGTCTGGCAAAAATTCAGTCTATTATGGAAAACCTGAGGAATAATACACCTGAGGAAGTGGGCGGATACAAGGTTCTGTCTGCAAGGGATTACAAGATGGATACCATCAAAGATATGGCGACAGGGGAAGTGAAGCCTACCGGACTTCCATCTTCCAACGTCCTTTATTACGATATGGAAGACGGAGCCTGGATGTGTGTAAGACCTTCTGGCACAGAGCCGAAAATAAAATTTTACTATGGCGTGAAGGGAACCTCTCTGGAAGACGCAGAAAAGAAAGCTGCAGATCTGGGAGCCGCTGTCCAGGCTATGGTTGATGCTATGATGTAAAAAACAGACGGATAGATTTTTCTGTCAATTGCAAACGGATCGCAGCGTTGCGCTGCGATCCATTTTTTTGCGGTTCTATTCGTTTTTCTCTTCTGTCACGATACGCAGAAAATCCCGGTCGGCCCGTTTCTTTTGCGGAATAAACTGAGAGATAACAGAGTTTCCGCCCCGCTTTTTTACATAAAAATAGCCAAAAAAGGAAAAGATTGTGGCTCCGACAAAATTGACGATCAGATCCTGCATCGTATCGATAAGGCCAATATCCAGATATCCGTCAAGGTTCAGAGCACTGCCGTTGACTGCAATATTCTGAATGTCATTTATGACAAAGGGAATATTCTTTCCCTGAGGATCGAGAGTGACTGAGCGAATTGTGTGAATGACGGTATCTTTTTGCATGTCATATCCTAAAATCTGATCCATTCCAAATTCAAAAAATTCCCAGACGACACCGATGGTCATAGAAAAAGACAGCGCTACAATGGCAGTAAAAAGAGGTGATAATTCAAAGGTCACCCGCTTGCTCCGATTCAGAAGATCCACCATGGAAAAGCCGATGGCTGCTGCCAGAAATCCATTCAGCGTATGGAGGACTGTATCCCAGAAAGGAAAGATCAGATAAAATTCCTGGATTTCACCCAGAATTTCAGCGGAAAAAATAAAAACTAATATAATAATTTCCAAGACAGTGGGAAGTTCCACTTTAAAGGTCAACTGTACGATGCTTGGAATTACCAGGAGAAACAGGGTTAAGATACATAAAAATACATTTTCATAATTGCGGTTGGCTAGCTGAAGAATAGCTGTAATAATGACCAGAAGGCGGAGGGTAAAGTAGACACAGAAAGATGACTTGTGTTCTCTGAGTTCCATGGTCAGAGCTTTGGCCAGCTTGTGTGAAAACCGTTCATTTCTTTTTTTCATGGGAAGGAGGTCCTTTCTACTGTGATTCAAAATATTTTTGCATAATGTGGAAAAATGTCTTCAGCATTTCGTTATCCTTCAAGGTCTTATAATAGATTCCAAAGGATATGGGCTCCACATCCGCCACCGGGAGATAGGTCAGATCTGAGTGGCGGGGAAGGAAGAGATCTGGAAGGATCGTTACACCGAATCCGGCTCTGATTAATACCAGAGAAGCTTCTCCGGATTCGCAAAAATAGAAATCCGATGGAGAACGGCTCCCGATAAGGCGCTGCTGAAGCTGGACTATGGTTGACGGGGACTTTAAAGGGGCATACAAAACCAGTTTTTCCTGCTCCAGATCAGCAGGTGTCACAGATGTAAGGGAGGCCAGACGGCTGTCTGAAGGGCAGGCACAGACAACGGGAATTTTGGCCAGCTCTTTATAGATACCCGGCAGTTTTTTTAGGTCCGGCTCCTGGAAGCCAATGATCGCATCTACATCCTCTTCTTCCAGCAGGCGGTATAAATGCTGAAAGGGGACAGCTCTCAGGCGGGGAAAAATTTGAGGATATATTTTTCGCATATTTTTTAATATTTCCGGAAGCAGGAAGAGCTGGGTATAGCTGTGGCATCCGATAGAAAAAACCTGGAGTTCCTGGGGAGACGGATTCTGAAACCGGTTTTTTGCACGCATGGAGATTTCCAGAATATTTCTTGCGTCGTCCTGGAACAGAATCCCGGCAGAAGTCAGTTCGACGATTCGGGTTGTACGCCGGAACAATTTGGTATTCAGTTCCGTTTCCAGGGAACGAATCTGGTGAGTGACGGCAGGTTGTGTGATATTTAGTTGTTCTGCGGCTCTGGCAAAGTTCAGTGTATTGGCTACAGCAAGAAAGCAGGATAACTGAAACGTATTCATAGTGCTGTCCTCCTCCTGGAATTATATTAATAAAAAAACATTATTAATAATAACACTTTTTGAATTCACTTTCAATGGGAAATGAGTACAATAGTTCATTGTCAGATAGTTAGCCTCCAAACAGTTCGCATTAAATACCAAAGGAGGGAGACAAAGCGAAATGATAGAGGACGATATCATATGGGAGCTGAAACAACTGGATATTTTTCTGGAACAATGCAGGCGAAGGAAGCTGGAGGTAGACGATATCACCCCGACTCAGGGATATATGCTGCGCTATCTGCTCCAACGAAAGGGCGATGAGCTGTACGCTACCGATATTCATGGGGTATTTGGAATATCAAAGGCGTCCATCTCGGCTGTCTTGAAAAAATTAAAGGAAAAAGGATACCTGGAAATGAGCGCGGATGAGAAAGATGACCGGAAGAAAAAGATCATTCTGACTCAGAAGGCTTATCTGGCAGAATGCCGGATACAGGAAATCATCAGACAAGAAAATGCACGACTGTGCAGGGGGATGACAAAGCAGGAATTAGAAGCTCTGGATCGCGGGCTGAAGATCATGCTTGTGAATATGAAACAGGAAAAAGAAATTCTTGAAGATTCAAGGAGGAACGGAAAATGTTAAAGACATTGCTGAAGCAAGTCGGGGAATATAAAAAAGTTTCCCTGCTGACGCCGGTATTTACGGCGCTGGAAGTGCTGATGGAAGTGCTGATTCCTTTTATCACGGCGTCAATTATCGATAAGGGGATTGAAGCCGGGGATATTGGACAGATCTACTTTTACGGAGGGATCATGTTAGTTCTGGCATTCCTCAGCCTGGCATTCGGCGCACTGGCCGGAAGGTATGCCGCCGCCGCATCGTCTGGATTTGCCTGCAACCTGAGGCAGAGCATGTATGAGAATATCCAGACATTCTCGTTTTCAAATATTGATAAGTATAGTACAGCGGGACTGGTCACCAGAATGACAACGGATGTGACCAATGTGCAGAATGCCTACCAGATGATTTTGAGAATCACGGTGCGGGCGCCGCTGATGCTGATCTGCAGTATGGCTATGTGCTTTTTTATCAATGCCAGATTGAGCTCGATTTTCCTGGTCGCTATTGTAGTGCTGGGAATCGCGCTGTTTATTATTATGAAAAGCGTTACCAAGCTGTTTGATCAGGTATTTCGCCGGTACGATGATTTGAATGCAAGTATACAGGAGAATGTTTCTGCCATTCGAGTAGTAAAGGCCTATGTCCGGGAAGAACATGAAGACGAGAAGTTTACCAGAGCCGCAAACAATTTGAGTAAACTGTTTATCAAAGCGGAGAGCATTCTGGCCCTGAACAGCCCGGTTATGATGCTTGTAGTTTATGGGTGTATGATTTCCCTGTCATGGCTGGGCGCGAAATACATTGTCGCCGGAAGCCTGACTACGGGAGAATTGACCTCTCTTTTCAGCTATGTTATGAGTGTGCTGATGTCCCTTATGATGCTGTCAATGATTTTTGTCATGCTGACTATGAGTGCTGCCAGCGGCCGGCGTATCGCAGAAGTTCTGCAGGAAAAGGCAGATCTGACGGATCTGGAAAATCCGGAGACCGTTGTGGCAGACGGCAGCATTGATTTTAACCATGTGGACTTTTCTTACAAGCACGGGAGTGGAGAAGAAACTCTTTCCGATATTGACCTTCATATTAAATCCGGGGAGACCATTGGAATCATTGGAGGCACTGGATGCGGCAAGTCCAGTCTGGTTAATCTGATCAGCCGCCTGTATGATGTGGATAAGGGTTCCGTATGTGTTGGCGGAAAAGATGTTCGCAGCTATGATATGGAAGCTCTCAGAAATCAGGTGGCGGTAGTTCTTCAGAAAAACGTGCTGTTTTCCGGAACGATTTTAGACAACCTGAGATGGGGCAAAGAAGACGCTACAGAGGAGGAATGCCGGGAGGTTTGCCAACAGGCCTGTGCCGATGAATTTATTGAGCGGTTCCCAGATAGGTACCAGACTTGGATCGAGCAGGGCGGAACGAATGTGTCAGGTGGGCAGAAATAGAGACTCTGTATCGCCAGGGCGCTTTTAAAGAAGCCAAAAGTCCTGATTTTGGATGACTCGACCAGTGCGGTAGATACTGCTACGGATGCAAAAATCCGGGAAGCTTTCGCAAAAAAGATCCCAGGTACCACAAAACTGATCATTGCCCAGAGAGTTTCCAGCGTAGAAGGTGCTGACCGGATCCTGGTGCTGGACGGAGGAAGGATCAACGGTTTTGATACTCATGAAAATCTCTTGAAGACAAATCAGATCTATCAGGAGATTTACGACACTCAGATGAATGGCGGCGGCGATTTTGATCATCCGTCAGCTCCGGCAGAAGAGACAGAGAAGGAGGGTGAGCGATAATGGCAGGACAGGTGAGACAAATGAGAGGTCCGGGCATGAGAGGCGTCGGTCCAAGGCCTCACGTAGAAAATCCGATGAAAGTGGTAAAGAGAATTTTGGGATATGTGCTGAAAGATTATAAATTTCACTTTATCCTGGTAGTGATCTGTATCATAGGATCAGCGCTGATGACTCTTCGGGGAACACTGTTCACTCAAAGTTTGATTGATGATTATATTCTTCCACTGACCCAGTCCCCGGATCCGGATTTTTCCGGTCTGGCCCATGCACTGATGCTGCTGGCCGTGACTTATGCCATCGGTATTCTTTGCTCTTATGTCTATAACAGACTGATGGTAAATATCAGCCAGGGAACCATGCGAAACTTGAGGATAGAACTGTTCACCCATATGGAATCCCTGCCCATCCGGTATTTTGACACGCACGCCCACGGCGACATCATGTCAGTCTATACAAACGATGTGGATACTCTGCGGCAGTTGATCAGCCAGAGTATTCCGCAGGTAATTAACTCTTCCGTCACGATTATCCTTACCTTTGTGAGTATGCTGGCACTGGATATTCCGCTGACGGTAATTACCCTGCTGATGATAGGAGTTATGCTGATTACATCTTCCAAATTGGGCGGCCAGTCGGCAAAATACTTTACAAAACAGCAGAGCAATCTGGGAAAAGTAAACGGATACATTGAAGAGATGATGGAAGGGCAGAAAGTTGTAAAGGTTTTCTGCCATGAAGAAAAGAGCATTGAACAATTTAGAAAATTGAATCAGGAGCTGAGAGAGAGCGCTGATCAGGCTAACAAATTTGCTAATATGATGATGCCGATCAATGCGAATATTGGAAATATCAGTTATGTTCTCTGCGCGGTAATCGGAGCAATGCTGGCTCTGGGCGGCTACTCAGGACTGACCCTGGGAACCCTGGTGTCTTTCCTTACTCTGAATAAAAACTTTACGCAGCCAGTGACGCAGATCAGCCAGCAGATGAACAGCATTGTTATGGCTATTGCCGGTGCAGAGAGAGTCTTCCAGATGATGGACGAAAAGCCGGAGGAAGACAACGGCTATGTAGAGCTGGTTAACGCGAAAGAAAACAAGGATGGTACGCTGACTGAGACCCCACAGCGTACCGGTATCTGGGCCTGGAAACATCCCCATAAGGCTGACGGAACTGTCACGTATACAAAGCTGGAGGGCGATGTGACCTTCAATGACGTGGACTTCGGCTATACGGATGACAAGATGGTTCTTCACAATATCAAGCTGTACGCCACTCCCGGACAGAAGATTGCCTTTGTAGGGAGCACCGGAGCAGGAAAGACGACAATTACAAATCTGATTAACCGTTTCTATGATATCCAGGACGGCAAGATCCGGTACGACAGCATCAATATAAACAAAATCAAGAAGGCAGACCTCCGCCGTTCTCTTGGAATGGTACTGCAGGACACACATCTTTTTACAGGCACTGTTATGGATAATATCCGTTATGGCCGTCTTGACGCTACGGATGAAGAATGTATTGCAGCGGCAAAACTGGCCAATGCCCACGATTTTATCAAGCGTCTGCCGGAGGGCTACCAGACCATGCTGACTGGAGATGGAGCCAACCTGAGCCAGGGCCAGCGGCAGCTTTTGGCAATCGCCAGAGCAGCAGTGGCAGATCCGCCGGTGCTGATTCTCGATGAAGCGACTTCCTCTATTGATACCAGAACAGAAGCCCTGGTACAGGAGGGAATGGATCGCCTGATGGCGGGAAGGACGACGTTCGTCATCGCGCACAGGCTGTCTACAGTCCGGAATTCTGACTGTATTATGGTTCTGGAACAGGGGCGGATCATTGAGCGGGGAACTCATGATCAGTTGATTGAGGCAAAAGGCCGGTACTATCAGCTCTATACCGGAAACGCAATCGGAGCATAGAGATACGGCGATAGGTATGTGATGTTATGTATAAACCAAGGGCAGGACCATAAATAATTTGGTTCTGCCCATTGTAACGAATCACGTATTTTATTTTTTCGCCCAATGTCATGCCTGTTAAGTCTTGGCTACCTGTTTTTTTGCCTGTCTCTCCAATTCCCGGTAACAGCGGATATAGGACTCGCTGAACAGCGGATTTGTTTCAATTTCAATCCAGGTCAGCAGATTTGTCATAATTCCTCTTGCCAATGCTTTTATAATACCCACATCTTCCTCCTTTCAGAAGTCTTGACGGTCTGCGTTTTCTTAAATATAATTATATCGTGATAAATAAAGAGTTTCTATTAAATATCTATCTAAAAACATAACAATCCTGCGAGGCTATAAATGCAGCGGCATATAATATTAAAAAAAGACGATTCCGAAATTGTAGATTATGATCATTCAGAGTATCCGTTTTATATTCGAAAGGGGCGTTTATCCGGCTACCCTGATTTTATGGTGCCTAACCATTGGCATGATGATATTGAGCTTTTAGCAGTTATATCGGGCAGTATGAGCTACAGTATAAATGGGGAGATTGTTTCCTTAGAAAAAGGAGAAGGAATCTTTGTTAATTCAGGCCAGATGCACTTTGGATTTTCTGTGGCAAAATCCGAGTGCCTGTTTTTATGTATTCTTTTTCATCCCATGCTGCTGTGCTCTGCTTATCCTTATGAGAGAGATTTTGTAACACCACTGCTTCGCATCCGCAGGTTCTCGTTCCTCCACTTGCGGCCCGAGACAGTCGGGAGAACCGCCAAAGTCAGGACGTGCAGGTTGTAAAAAACATGGTAAAATTCATCCAGGAAAATTATAGCAATAAGATTTCACTCCGGGAAATTGCCGACGCCGGTGCGGTAGGACAAAGCAAATGCTGTAAACTGTTTCAAAAGTACTTTGCAAAAACACCCAATGAGTATCTGACTCATTACCGAATTACGAAAAGTATTGATCAGCTGAGGACCACGGACAGAACCATAACAGAGATCGCATTATCATCAGGCTTCGGCAATCCCAGTTACTATGCGGAGGTTTTTCGAAAATGGATGGGAAAAAGGCCCACGGATCTGAGAAGAAAATAAAAATGTCGATTGAAATTTTCTGGTTTTGTCAGTATGATAGAAACATCTTTGCCTTCAGAGAAAGCGAATAGAAAGGATTTGGTTATGTTTACATACGCTTGGTATCAATGGCTCGCATTTTTCTATATTTACTGTTTTTGCGGATGGATATTTGAGTCAGCATACGTTTCTTTGAAAAGCCGGCGTCTGGTGAATCGCGGATTTTTACGCCTTCCGATGCTACCGCTGTATGGAACCGGAGCTATTATGATGCTGTGGGTCTCAATTCCTGTGCAGGATAATCTGCTGCTTGTTTATCTGTCTGGTTTTCTGGCAGCAACAGCCCTGGAATATGTCACTGGCTGGACGATGGAACGGCTGTTTAAGATGCGCTACTGGGATTACAGCGATCAGCCGTTTAACATTAATGGATATGTGTGTCTGGGATCCTCAATTGCCTGGGGATTTTTGACGATTTTGCTGACAGAAGTTATCCACAAACCTTTGGAGAGATTTGTGCTTGATGCAGATCCGACGGTTGAATTGTGTATTCTGGCTGTCGTGACAGTGCTTTTTGTTACAGATACGATTCAATCTGTAAAAGCTGCTCTGGATCTTGGCCGCGCTCTGGAGGCAATGACAAAGATGAAGGCAGAACTGGAGGAGATGCAGGTTCAGTTAGCTCTTTTGAAAGCAGAAGCTGCTGACCGCGCGGAGGCTATGCGGAGCGAGGCGGTGGATCGCGCAGCGGCGTTCAGAGATGAGGCGGAGGCCTTCCGGAATGAAGCTGCTGATCGTGCGGAGATACTGCGGAATGAGGCGGTGGATCGTGCGGCAGCCCTGAGGGATGACATGGTAAGCCGTGCAGCAGCTTTCATGCCCAAGGGGGCAGTCGGTGATATGACTGCGCTGGTAAAGCAGCTCAGTGCTCTATATGAAAAGAGAAATCGACTGGCCAACCATTCCACTTTTTATCGGAGGCGCCTGCTGCGGGACAACCCCACTGCATTTTCTAAGCGGTTTGAGGATGCATTAAAAGAGTTGAGGAAAAATCTGGAATAAAGGAGTTCTGTTATGAGCATTCTAAATGTTGAACACTTGAGCCATGGCTTCGGGGACCGGGCAATTTTTTCGGATGTTTCCTTTCGTCTGCTGAAAGGAGAGCATATTGGTCTGGTTGGGGCAAATGGCGAGGGAAAATCCACTTTTATGAATATTATTACGAATAAACTGATGCCCGATGAGGGAAAAGTCGAGTGGGCTAAGAATGTCCGGGTCGGATATTTAGACCAGCACACAGTGTTGGAACCTGGGATGACGATCCGTGATGTTCTGAAAAGCGCCTTCAGTTTTCTGTTCCAGATGGAGGAACAGATGAACGAGATCTGCGACAGAATGGGAGAGGCATCAGAAGAGGATATGACGGCTATGATGGAAGAGCTGGGAACGATTCAGGATCTTCTGATGGCTCATGATTTTTATGTGATTGACGCTAAGGTGGAGGAGATTGCCAGAGCCTTTGAACTGACAGAACTTGGCCTGGACAAGGATGTGGCGGAGCTGTCGGGAGGCCAGAGAACCAAGGTGCTGCTGGCAAAGCTGCTGCTGGAAAAGCCGGACATTCTGCTGCTGGATGAGCCGACAAATTATCTGGATGTCCAGCACATCGAATGGCTGAAGCGCTACCTTCAGGAATATGAAAATGCGTTTATTTTGATATCCCACGATATCCCTTTTCTCAACAGTGTTGTCAATCTGATCTACCATATGGAGAATCAGAGACTGGATCGCTACGTCGGGGATTACGATAAGTTTCTGGAGGTCTCTGCTGCAAAAAGGGCACAGCTTGAAGCCGCTTATAAGCGCCAGCAGCAGGAGATTGCCCAGCTTGAGGATTTTGTGGCCCGGAACAAAGCCAGGGTCTCGACCCGAAATATGGCAATGTCCCGCCAGAAGAAACTGGACAAGATGGAGATTATTGAACTGGCAAAGGAAAAGCCAAAGCCGGAATTTCATTTTCTGGAGGCCAGAGCCGCAGGAAAATATATTTTTGAAACTCATGATCTGGTAATCGGATATGATGAACCACTGTCGCGCCCCTTGAATCTGACCATGGAGCGGGGAGAAAAGATTGTGTTAAAGGGAGCAAACGGAATTGGAAAGACCACGCTTTTACGCAGTATTCTCGGAGAGGTGGCTCCGCTCTCTGGCTCTGTGGAACTGGGGGATTACCTGTACCTGGGATACTTTGAGCAGGAAATGGCTCCGGGAAATACAACCACTTGTATTGAAGAGATATGGAAAGAGTTCCCATCTTACACTCAGTACCAGGTCAGGGCGGCATTGGCAAAATGCGGGCTGACGACCAAGAATATTGAGAGTCAGGTGCGGGTTCTTTCCGGCGGAGAGCAGGCAAAGGTAAGGCTGTGCAAGCTGATTAACCGGGAGACTAATGTGCTTTTGCTGGACGAGCCGACCAACCATTTGGATGTGGATGCAAAAGATGAACTGCGGCGCGCTCTTGCAGTTTATAAGGGAAGTATCCTGTTAATTTGCCATGAACCTGAATTTTATGAGGGGATTGCCACCAGAGTGCTGGACTGCAGCCAGTGGTCTCTTAAAATCTGACGGGCAGATAAATTGCTATAACGAAAATACCGCAGGCGCTGCCTGCGGTATTTTCGGGAATGGTAGGTATAATAAATAAGAAAATGTTTAGGGGGGCCGGACGGTTTGCACCGTCCGGTATGAGTATGAAAAAGCTTTGTGATTTCAAGTAACCACTTGAAACAAAGGCTCGTTATCCTTTCGGATAACTTACTTAGAGTATATAGAGAAAATGTGTCCTAAGTATGACAGTACCATAAAAAAAGAATAAACTCTATAAAAAATAAAAAAACCCTTTGAAAACTCTTCGAGATTGTATATAATAAGATAGAGGTTATATGTGCTGAATTGTTACAGATTTTGTTGGAGGAAATTAATATATGTTTACCATGATGTCCAATGACATTGGAATCGACCTGGGTACTGCCAGTATCCTGGTTTATATTAAAGGAAAAGGTGTGGTTTTAAAAGAACCGTCAGTTGTAGCCATTGACCGTGACAGCAATAAGATCATGGCCATCGGTGAGGAGGCGCGTCTGATGATCGGGCGTACGCCCGGAAACATCGTGGCAGTCCGTCCCCTGCGCCAGGGTGTTATTTCGGATTACACTGTCACAGAAAAAATGCTGAAATACTTCATCAATAAGGCGGTGGGGAAGAAGACTCTTCGGAAGCCCCGCATCAGTGTATGTATTCCCAGCGGTGCCACAGAAGTGGAAAAGAAGGCCGTGGAGGATGCTACCTATCAGGCAGGCGCCAGAGAGGTTTCTATTATTGAGGAGCCGGTGGCGGCGGCCATTGGTGCGGGCATTGACATTTCAAAGGCTTGCGGAAACATGATCGTTGATATTGGAGGCGGCACTGCGGATATTGCGGTTATTTCTCTGGGGGGCACAGTGGTCAGTACTTCTATTAAAGTAGCAGGCGACGACTTTGATGAAGCACTGGTTCGTTATATGAGAAAGAAACATAATCTGTTGATCGGTGAGAGGACGGCAGAGGAAATCAAGATCAATATCGGGGCTGCATACCGCAGACCGGAAGTGCTGACGATGGAAGTAAGAGGCCGTAACCTGGTGACCGGACTGCCCAAGACCATTGTTGTCACGTCGGACGAGACCCTGGAGGCGCTGAGAGAACCGGCGATGCAGATCGTAGATGCCGTTCACAGCGTACTGGAGCGCACACCGCCGGAGTTGGCTGCAGATATTTTTGAGCGCGGTATTGTCCTGACAGGCGGCGGTTCCCTTTTGAGCGGTCTGGACGCCCTGATCGAGGAAAAGACAGGAATCAATACCATGGTGGCGGAGGACCCGCTGACGGCTGTTGCCATCGGAACAGGCAAATTCATCGAGTTTGCCCATGGCGAGGGAAAAGAAGAGTACAACTGATCACCAATTCTTTAAGACGCCCGGGGGCCTTTAAAGAGGGCCGGACCGGGCGCGTCTGTCTTTATCTATGGCTACAGTAAGAGGATTTGTAGAAAAAATAAAATTCCGAAATGACGACAACGGATATACGGTATTAAGCCTGGCTGACGGAAAGGATGAAACGATTCTGGTCGGAACCTTTCACTATATCAGTGAAGGGGAGCTGGTGGAGGCCACCGGAACCATGACCGAGCATCCTGTCTACGGGGAACAGCTTCAGGTGGAAAGCTATGAGATCAAACAGCCGGAAGATACGGCTGCTGTGGAACGTTACTTGGGCTCCGGCGCCATAAAAGGCGTGGGAGCTGCTTTGGCTGCCCGGATCGTAAAACGCTTTAAAGCGGATACCTTAAGAATTATGGAGGAGGAGCCGGAACGCCTGGCTGAAATCAAAGGCATCAGCGAAAAAATGGCAATGGCTATCGGCGAGCAGGTGGAAGAAAAGAAAGACATGCGCCAGGCCATGATGTTCCTTCAGGGCTATGGGATCTCTATGAATCTTGCGGTTAAGATTTACCAGGAGTATGGGCCAAGGATGTATGGGATTCTGAAGGAAAATCCATATCGGCTGGCAGACGATATACCGGGCGTTGGATTTAAGATGGCCGACGAGATTGCCCAGCGGATCGGTCTTTTCTCGGATTCTGACTATCGAATTAAGAGCGGGATTCTCTATACCCTCCTTCAGGCGCTGGGAAACGGCCACACCTATCTGCCTGAAAGTGAATTGACGGCCAATGCTGCGGCTCTGCTGAACGTCCATCCTGAAAGTATGGATAAACATCTGATGGATCTTCAGATGGAGAAGAAAATTGTTGTAAAGCAGAAAAGTGAAAACCCGGGGGAAGCGCCGGAGCGAATGGTTTTTTCTGCCCAGTATTACTATATGGAATTAAATACTGCCAAGATGCTCTGCGATTTGAATATCCGAGGCGATATCCCGGAGATCGAGATCAAGACCAGGCTGTATGAGATCCAGAAACAGGAACAGATCGAATTGGATGAGCTGCAGCAGAAGGCTGTCATGGAGGCCGTCAACAGCGGTCTGCTGATTATTACCGGAGGACCCGGAACAGGAAAGACGACTACAATCAATACAATTATCCGTTATTTTGAAATGGAGGGGATGGAGATTATTCTGGGGGCGCCCACAGGCCGGGCGGCAAAGAGGATGACAGAGGCTACCGGATGGGAAGCCAGGACCATTCACCGAATGTTGGAGCTTACGGGGCTGCCGGGGGAAAATGATGCCATCGGCATGCACTTTGACCGGAACGAGGAAAATCCATTGGATGCAGATGTCGTGATCATTGATGAAATGTCCATGGTGGACATCAGTTTGATGCATTCTCTGCTGAAAGCTGTAAACATAGGAACACGGCTGATTCTGGTGGGCGATGTAAACCAGCTTCCAAGTGTCGGGCCGGGCAATGTGCTCCGGGACATGATCGCTTCCGAGGCATTTAATGTAGTACAACTGACCAAGATTTTCCGCCAGGCAGCCGAGAGCGACATCATTGTAAATGCCCATAAGATTCACGCAGGAGAGCCAGTGCCTCTGGGAAAGCCCAGCAAAGATTTCCTGTTTATCCGAAGGGACACGCCGGACGCTATCATCAGCGCTATGATCACCCTGGTCCAGAAAAAACTGCCGGGCTACGTCCACGCAGACCCTATGGACATTCAGATCATGACGCCTATGAGAAAAGGCCCCCTGGGTGTGGAGCGGCTGAATCAGATTTTTCAGGCCTACATGAATCCTCCATCTGCCGATAAGACGGAAAAAGAGGCAGGGGGGATTCTGTGGAGGACCGGAGATAAGGTCATGCAGACAAAAAACAATTACCAGATGGAATGGGAAGTTCGCAACCGCTATGGGATTCCGATAGATAAGGGAACAGGGATCTTTAACGGAGATATTGGAATCATCCGTGAGATCAACCTGTTTGCGGAAACTCTTACAGTGGAGTTTGACGAGGGCCGCATGGCGGAATATTCATTCAAACAGACAGAGGAGCTGGAACTGGCCTATGCGATTACGATCCATAAATCTCAGGGAAGCGAATATCCGGCAGTCGTGATTCCACTCTATAGCGGCCCGAGAATGCTGATGAACCGGAACCTGCTCTATACAGGTGTGACCAGAGCGAGATCCTGTGTATGCCTTGTGGGACTCCCGGATACCTTTCAGGCAATGGCCGGAAATGTGATGGAACAGAAGCGGTATTCTGGATTAAAGGAGAGGATCAAAGAAATATGTGGTTTGGCATCAGAACAATAACAGAGATCTTGCTGGATGCTATGTATCCGCGGCGCTGTCCGGTATGCGGGGAGATCGTGATGCCTGCGGGCCATCTGATCTGTCCCGGCTGCGTGGGAAAACTGTCCTGGATTTCCGGACCTGTCTGTAAAAAATGCGGGAAACCTGTGAACACCCGGGAAACAGAATATTGTCCGGACTGTCTTCGGCGGCCAGGGGCCTTTGAGTATGGAATCGCACTGTGCTGCTACGATGATGTAACGCGAGCTTCCATGGCGAAGATAAAGTACCAGGGCAGAAGGGAATATCTGGATTTTTATGGGGCGGCGATGGCGGCCCGGTTAGGAAAGAAAATTTTGAATATGCGGCCAGATGTCCTGGTGCCGGTACCGGTCCATCCGGCCAGGCGGAGAAGAAGAGGATTTAATCAGGCAGAGATCCTGGCGCAGAGGCTGTCGGAACGTTTGGAAGAAGTCTCCGGCGTCAGGATTCCCGTGGAATCGGCGTGGCTCCTTCGAACAAAGAAGACTCTTCCGCAAAAGGAGCTGTCACCGGGAGAAAGAAGAAAAAATCTGGAACAGGCTTTTGCACCCGGAGCAATTCCGAAAGATGCACGCTCAGTCGTTTTGATAGACGATATCTATACAACGGGAAGCACAGTACAGGCGTGTACAAAAGTGCTGAAGAATGCCGGAATCCAGAAAGTATACACGGCAGTGATATGCATAGGCAGTCAGTAGAAGCCATTGCATTTTTTTCAAAGTTCATATATAATGTTTAAAGAAGCTGAAGGACGGCATAAGCCCTTCTATAGGCACATCCGAAATAGTTCTAATCGAATTCCCCAATAAACAGAAAAATATGCAGCAGAATAAAAGACAAGGAGATCATTATGCGTGAAAAGTTGATTACGTTGCCGCTGACACAGCTGAGGGAACTGGCAAAGAGTCAGGGAATAAAAGGGGCCAGCAGTCTGCGGAAAGCAGAACTGGTAGACTTATTGTGTGAGGCGGCGGAGAAAAGTGAAAAACAGTCTGGAGAAAAACAGGCCAGTGAAAAGCCTCCGGTACGCACGCCTGGAAAAAATGAACGGCCGCAGCAGACAGAGCGGAACCAGCAGAATGAGCGCCAGCAGCAGGGTGAGCGCTCACAGCAGACAGATCGTGGACAGGCCAGCGACAGAAACCATCAGGGGAAACGTCCGGTTTCTGGTCAGAAAGAGGGGGCGGGGAAACCGGATTCCATCAATACTGAGGAACTGGCAGAGCTGGACAGCGGTATGGAAGCCAATGGTATTTTGGAGGTAATGCCGGATGGCTTCGGGTTTATTCGCTGTGAAAATTTTTTGCCGGGAGATAATGACGTATATGTGGCGCCGTCCCAGATCAGACGTTTTAATATGAAGACCGGCGATATTGTCAGAGGGAACCGCAGGGTAAAAACGCCTACGGAGAAATTTGCCGCCCTGCTTTACGTTACATCGATCAACGGATATCCGGCCAGTGTGGCAGAACATCGCCCTAACTTTGAAAACCTAACACCGATTTTCCCCAACGAGAGACTGCATATGGAGATGCCGGGAGGCAAGAGCACAGTGGCCATGAGGGTTCTGGATCTTTTGTCGCCTATCGGAAAGGGACAGAGAGGAATGATAGTTTCTCCGCCGAAGGCAGGAAAAACGACTCTGCTAAAGCAGGTGGCGCGGGCGATTACTACAAATCACCCGGACATGCATCTGATCATTCTCCTCATTGACGAACGGCCTGAGGAGGTGACGGATATTAAAGAGGCCATTGTGGGGCCAAATGTAGAAGTGATTTATTCGACCTTCGATGAACTGCCGGAACGCCACAAAAGGGTGTCAGAGATGGTTGTTGAGAGAGCAAAACGCCTGGTAGAGCACGGAAGAGATGTGGCGATCTTGTTGGACAGCATTACGCGTCTGGCCAGGGCATACAATCTGGTGGTTCCGCCTTCCGGACGAACGCTGTCCGGCGGTTTGGATCCGGCAGCGCTCCACATGCCAAAACGATTTTTCGGTGCGGCCCGGAACATGCGGGAGGGAGGAAGCCTTACGATCTTGGCGACAGCTTTAATTGACACCGGAAGCCGCATGGATGATGTAATCTACGAAGAATTTAAGGGTACCGGCAATATGGAATTGGTATTGGATCGGAAACTTTCCGAAAAGAGAATTTTCCCGGCTATCGACATTTTGAAGTCAGGAACCAGAAGAGACGACCTTCTGCTTACGAAAGAAGAGGCGGAGGCCGTTGATATTGTGCGGAAAGCCACGAACACTCTAAAACCGGAGGAAGCAGTAGAAAAGATATTGGATCTGTTCGCTAAAACCAGGTCCAACCGGGAATTTGTGGAGATGGCGAAAAAAATCCGTTTTTGATCCTGCTGGGTTTTAAAGAAAAATGCTTGCAAATCCTGTTGCTTTATGCTATACTAACTAAGCTGTTTATACGGCGTGACAGGATTAGAGACGCAGAGATGCGTTTTGCGGTCGGAAACCGCACAATAAGAATAGAGAGGTGAAAATCATGAAAGAGGGAATCCATCCAGCTTATTATCAGGCTAAGGTAGTTTGCAACTGTGGCAATGAATTTGTAACTGGTTCTACCAAGAAGGACATTCACGTAGAAGTTTGTTCCAAATGCCATTCATTCTATACAGGTCAGCAGAAGGCTGCCGCTGCTCGTGGACGTATTGATAAGTTCAATCGTAAGTACGGCGTAAACGCTGGCAAATAATGAGAGAACATAGGGTTGAGCTTAGTGGAGACACTTGCTCAGCCCTTTTTATTTTCTCATCTGCTGGGCAGATTTGTGTCAAGAAGGAGGAAAGCTATTGAAATATTCTGGTATCGGGGGCCAGGCTGTCATTGAGGGCATTATGATGAAAAACCGGGATGACTATGCGGTGGCTGTCCGGAAGCCCGACGGGGCGATTGAGGTAAAAAAAGACTCTTATGTCAGTGTTACTGAGAAGGTAAAAGTTTTGTCCCTTCCCTTTATCCGCGGGATATTCAATTTTGCGGATTCCATGATTTTGGGGATGAGAGCGCTGACCTGGTCGGCCGGATTTTTTGAGGATGATGAGGACAGCGAGCCAGGCAGATTTGAACTGTTCCTGGACCGGGTGTTTGGAGAGAAGCTGGAAAAGGTGCTGATGGGGTTTGTTATGGTCTTTTCCGTAGTAATGGCAATAGCGATCTTTATGGTTTTACCTATGTTCCTCTCCAATGTGTTTAAGATGTTTATTCCATCGGAGACCATCATGGCGATTCTGGAAGGAATTATCCGGATTCTGATCTTTATCGGCTATATTAAGCTGATTTCCAGGATGGAGGATATCAGAAGGACGTTTATGTACCACGGGGCAGAACACAAATGCATTAACTGTGTAGAACACGGCATGCCTCTGACCGTGGAGAATGTGAGGAAAAGCTCCAAGGAGCACAAGCGCTGCGGCACCAGCTTTATCCTGATCGTCATGGTGATCAGTATCTTGTTTTTTATGGTGATCCGGGTGGACAATATTTGGCTGAGAGCTTTGAGCAGAATTATTCTGATCCCGGTGATTGCGGGGATTTCTTACGAATTTCTCAGACTGGCAGGGCGCAGTGATTCCTGCGTTGTTAACGCTCTCAGCCGGCCTGGCATGTGGATGCAGGGATTGACGACGAAGGAACCGGATGATTCCATGATCCAGGTGGCGATTGCGGCAGTGGAAGAAGTTTTTGACTGGAAAGAGTATCTGAGAGAAAACTTTCCGGAGACAGATCTGACAGGACAGGACCAGGAGACAGCGGCTGCCGCAGAAACGGCGGAGGCCGGGGCATGACACTGGGGCAGCTTTTAGAAGAAGGAAAAAGATGCCTCTCAGAGGCTGGCATCAGTGAAGCTGAACTGGACGCCAGATATCTGCTGATGGATGCAGCCGGCATCAGTGCCGCGCTGCTGCTGGCAAAAAAGGGGCAGGAGGCAGAGAGATCTGAAGAAGAACGGTATTGGGAACACATACAGAAGCGGGCGAAGAGGATTCCGCTTCAGCATATTTTAGGAACCCAGGAATTTATGGGACTGGAGTTCTGTGTCAGCCCCCAGGTTCTGATTCCCAGACAAGACACCGAAACGCTGGTTGAGCAGGTTCTGGCAGACCTTTTTCCCCAGAAAAGAACCGCCTCTGACAGCGGCCGACTGAGACTTCTGGATCTGTGCACCGGTTCAGGATGTATTGCCATCAGCCTGGGAGTTTTAGGGAATTTCAGAGAGATTACCGGAGCCGATATCTCCAGGGAAGCGCTGAAAGTGGCAGAGAAAAACCGGCGGCACCTTCTTCCGGACTGTGTGCTGGAGGAAAAGAAGATGGCCTTTCGCCTGATTGAGAGCGATGTTTTTGAAGGGCTTTCAGGAGAGATATTTGATGTCATTGTATCGAATCCGCCGTACATTCCCAGCGGAGTGATTGAAGGGCTTGAGCCGGAAGTGCGGGATCACGAGCCGAGGATTGCCCTGGACGGCGATGCTGATGGTTTAAAGTTTTACCGAAAGGTAGCGGAAGAAAGCGGGCGCTTTTTAAGCCCGGGCGGCCGTCTGTATCTGGAAATCGGCTACGACCAGGGGGAGGCTGTCAGCCGTCTGCTGGAAGCCGCCGGTTTTATAGAAGTAAACGTAATTAAGGATATCCCCGGTCTTGACCGGGTAGTGGCGGCCAAGCTGCCGCAGGAGGGTACCCATGTTTGATAAATTAGATGATATAATTGTTCATTATGAAGAATTGATGCTGGAACTGAGCAGTCCGGAGGTCACTTCCGACCCTAAAAAGTTCCAGAAACTGATGAAGGAGCAGGCAGACCTGGCTCCGATCGTGGAAGCATACAAAGAGTATAAAGCGGCAAAGCAGTCGATTGAAGACAGCCTTCAGATTCTGGAGGAGGAATCGGACGAAGAACTGAGGGAACTGGCCAAAATGGAGCTTTCCGACGGGAAAAAGAAGGTGGAGGAGCTGGAGCAGAAGATTAAGATCCTCCTGCTTCCCAAAGATCCTAACGATGACAAAAATATTGTTCTGGAGATCCGCGCAGGGGCCGGGGGAGATGAGGCGGCGCTGTTTGCGGCAGAGCTGTACCGGATGTACGTAAATTATGCGGAAAGCCAGCGCTGGAAGATTGAGCTGGTCAGCGTCAATGAGAATGGGATCGGCGGCTTTAAAGAAGTCCAGGCAATGATCACAGGAAAGGGAGCATATTCAAAGTTTAAATATGAATCCGGAGTGCACCGGGTACAGCGTGTGCCGGAGACAGAGTCCGGCGGCCGGATCCACACCTCCACAGCTACGGTGGCGGTTATGCCGGAGGCGGAGGACTTTGATGTCGTTATCGACGATAAAGATATCAGAATTGACGTTATGCGTGCGTCCGGAAACGGCGGCCAGTGTGTCAATACTACCGACTCAGCAGTGCGTCTGACCCATATCCCTACAGGAATTGTTATTTACAGCCAGACGGAAAAATCTCAGCTCCAGAATAAGGAGAAAGCGTTCCGTTTGCTGCGCTCTAAGCTGTACGACATGGAGATGGAGCGCCGCCAGAATGAGGAGGCAGATGCCAGAAGAAGCCAGATCGGGACAGGGGACCGCTCTGAGAAAATCCGTACCTACAATTTCCCCCAGGGACGGGTCACAGATCATAGAATCAAACTGACGCTGTATAAGATTGACTCCATTATGAACGGCGATTTACAGGAGCTTCTGGATGCACTGATTACGGCTGATCAGGCAGCCAAGCTGGCAAAATTGAATGAGGAATAAGAAAGGGTGGCATGAGCTTGAAACAGCTTGTGCCGCCCCATTTATTGCTGAATGGGAGCAAAAGTTTTCTTCATAAAATCTTTAGAGATTCTTTTGCTCGTTAAATTTGCAAAATCCCATGACTTGTGGTATCATAACCCATAGTATAATGAGTATAAGTGTGCTGGATTTCCGGCCAGGAGGAAAGCAATGAAAGGAATTATTCTCGCAGGGGGAAGCGGAACCAGGCTTTACCCGCTGACCAAAGTGACATCAAAGCAGTTACTCCCAATCTACGATAAACCCATGATCTATTATCCCCTCTCGGTGTTGATGGATGCCGGGATCCGGGAT
>CAJFOF010000054.1 GCA_904395885.1 uncultured Lachnospiraceae bacterium | reverse complement strand
TGGAAAGAATCACATCCAGGGCAGTTTTATCTTTTGTATAGGGCTGCCCTGTTTGTTTGCCCTGGATCTGATACTTTCCTAATGAATCATACCATGAAGGGAAGATAAATCCAATAAAGCTTCTATGAAGGTTTTCTGACGTTTTTCTTTCGACCGACGATTAACTGAAAAACAGATGCTCGATCAGTATTTTAAATCCCATTGCGATCAGGATCAGACCACCGGCCAGCTCTGCTTTCGATTTAAAGCGGGCTCCAAAGAGATTGCCGATCCGGACACCAATGCAGGAACAGACAAAGGTAACGATCCCGATAAAACAGACGGCGGCAACAATATGAACCTGAAGGAAGGCAAAGGTGACACCCACAGCCAGGGCGTCAATGCTGGTAGCTACGGCTAAAAGGAACATATTTTTGGGGGCAATGGAACAGTCAAGACATTCCTCTTCCTGATGAAAAGACTCTCTCACCATATTAAAGCCAATGATGCCAAGCAGGATGAAGGCAATCCAGTGGTCATAACGTGTGATGACTGTGCGGAACTGATAGCCAAGAGCGTATCCGATGGCGGGCATGAGAGCCTGGAAGGCGCCGAACCAGAGTGCGATGATAAAGGCATGTTTCCAGCGCATTCGCGGCATGGACAGGCCCTTACAGACCGATACGGCAAACGCATCCATGGACAGACCTACGGCGATGGCAAAGAGTTCAAACAGTGACATGAGACAATCCTCCTCGTACTATGAATCTTATCTTTTGTTGGCTGATTGACAGGGCTTTTGCGGGAAAGAAAAAGACCTATCTGCACAGCAAAATGCAGATAAGTCTCATTATTTAAAGATAAAGCCAGATATCGCTATCAGTATGTTGACCTTACCACGCCCCCGAAGGGCGCCAACTACTCCCTTATCACGGGTATTGTACCGGGTATAGTCAAAAAAGTCAACACTAACTTGAGCTGGAAAACAGATCTCTTTCCTCCAATTTTATTCGTCTTTCCGGCCGTGGAGCCGGATATCTTCCAGATATTCAAGGAGCTGGGGATCTACATGGTCGAACAGCCAGTTCTTCTTAGAAACTGTCCGTTCCAGATGCTCCTTTTTAATTTCAGCATTGGTTTCCCAAATTTCTTTTTTCAGATCCTGAGCAGAGAGACGCATGGCTCCTTTCCCCAGAATGATGATCTGTTCCAGTCGATCAGAAGTGGCGACTGCCACGCTGTAGTGCCGGTCCATCTGCTGTGTAACTTTTTCTATGTACTGATCTGCCGTTTCCGCTTCTTTTGTAAAAACTACGTGGATATTGTGGTAGGGAACAACGGTTCCCGGATTTCCTTTCACTTTGTATCCGTCAAAGACCACAATGATCTGACATTTTTTATAGCCCTGGTAGTTGCACAGGGTGTCCTGAAGACTGGTCCTGGCGGCGTCCAGATTGACGGCTGCCAGTTCCTTTAATTCCGGCCATGCGTGGATAATATTATAACCGTCCACTAAAAGATATTCACAATTCATAGTTTTGCCCCCAATTTAACAGTTCCAGTTGATCTTAGCCGGATTCGGTTCATCGGCCACGGAAACAGCTTTTAATGAGGCAAGAGCTTTTGTCAGTTCAGCTGAAGCCAGCCGGTCATAAGTTTCCGAAGACTGGGAAAGTCCGGCCTGGGCATAAGATACAGCGGCAGCGCCGTAGAATAAAAAGCCCAGAGAATTGGTGGGGGTGCGAACGGAAGAGCAGGCGACCGAAACAGCCCGGGCCGCAGCCTGTGCCTGAGGGCTGGCTGTGGCAGCCTTTGCCGCCTCGGCAGCATCTTTGAGAGCCGGCCGTAATTGGGCCAATGTTTTGTTTCCTTTTAAGTACTCTTGGCAGAGTGCTATGGTGTCGGACAGCACATGACTGTCATGATATTGGCTTTGATAAATAGGAAGATAAAATTCTTTGGCATAACTGATCGCCCAGGCAGCCAATGTCTGACAGCTTTGAGTCTGGATCAGTTCCATCAGGGAGATACATTCCCTGGATGAGATATCTCCCAACATTTTTCTTAACTTTGGCATAGAAGATTCCTCTCGCAGTAGATAGGTATGTCTGCCGCAGCGGAGAGTCCACGTCTCCGCATACTGACGATCATATTGTACCACGGATAGGGAATTGAGAAAAGAGAGATTTTTGGCGCTGATTCTTCTTACTTGCCTCCCAGCGCTACAGACTGAGGAACTTCTGTCATTTCATTATAGCAGGCAAAAGCGGCATCCACCATCTTCTTGTCAGGTGCCTTGGTAAAAAGACTGACCACAGGGACGATGATCAGACCGGCCAGCATTGCCAATGCACCGGCATTAATAGGCGACTGAAGCAGGGCCGGGAAGGAACTGCCAAAGAGCATATTGGCGATCATGAGGCCGGATCCAAAGATAAAACAACACCAGACCGAGGCTTTGGAGGCTTTTTTCCAATACAGTCCGTAAAGGAACGGAGCAAGGAAGGAGCCAGCCAGAGCACCCCAAGAGATTCCCATAAGCTGTGCGATAAAGGTGACATTATTCTTATACTGGATGACGGCAAGTACTGCGGAAATGATAATAAAAACGATAATCAGAGCGCGAATCAGAAATACTTGCTTTTTTTCATCCATATCCGGCATGACAGTCTCTTTTAGAAAGTCCAGAGTCAGGGTAGAGCTGGACGCCATGACCAGCGACGACAGCGTGGACATGGATGCAGACAGCACCAGGATCACAACCAGGCCGATGAGAAGGTCGGGCAGGCTGGACAGCATCGTTGGGATAATGGCGTCATAGCCTTCTGCGGCTAAATCGAACTGGCCGGAGTACAGGCGGCCGAAGCCCCCTAAAAAGTAGCAACCTCCGGATACAATAATGGCAAAAAAGGTAGAAATAATCGTTCCTTTTTTAATGGATTTTTCGCTTTTGATGGCGTAAAATTTCTGAACCATCTGAGGCAGTCCCCAGGTTCCGAGAGAAGTCAGGATGACAACGCCCAGAAGATTGAGGGGGTCTGGGCCGAAAAAGGAGGCGAAGACTCCAGGCTGAGTGGAAACGGAGGGATCGCTCACAGAGGCGAGCTGGTTCAGGGCTTCCATAAAACCGCCATTGTTGTTCAGCACAGCGGCAACAACAACGACGATTCCTGCCAGCATGATGATGCCCTGAATAAAATCGTTGATTGCTGTCGCCATATATCCCCCGGCAACTACATAGATGCCTGTAAGGACCGCCATCGCTGCGATGCATACAGTGTAGTCAACGTGAAAGGCCATACCGAACAGACGGGAGAGGCCATTGTACAGGGAGGCCGTATATGGAATCAGAAACACAAAGACGATCAGGGAGGCTCCCAGTTTCAGGGAACGGCTCTGGAACCGTTTGCCGAAGAATTCCGGCATGGTGGCGCTGTTTAAATATTGGGTGATGATTCGGGTACGGCGCCCCAAAATGACCCAGGCCAGCAGAGAGCCGATCAGGGCATTGCCGAGGCCGATCCAGGTGGAGGAAATGCCGTATTTCCAGCCAAACTGACCGGCATATCCTACGAAAATAACGGCAGAAAAATAGGAGGTTCCATAAGCAAAAGCGGTGAGCCATGGCCCTACAGAGCGGCCGCCTAAAACGAAGCTGTTGACATCCGATGCATGGCGGCGGCAATAGAGGCCGGTACTTGCCATAATGCAGAAAAATACGAGAACCATAATTACTTTGATAACCATCGGGGAAACCTCCTTAAATCTATAGCATCTGTGTTTGCCTTGATAATGACCGAAATTTCGGCACTGCGCTACTATCCGCGGTTCTGCGCTTCTACCAGCCGCGCGCTGCCGTAAATGGCGCGGAGCTTCGGCTTTTCGATTTTGCCGGTTGGATTTCGCGGAACCTCGGCAAAAATAATTTTGTGGGGCCGTTTGTACCGGGGGAGTTTTCTGCAGAAACGATTAATTTCATCTTCTGTACAGTCATATCCGGGCTTGATGGATATGATGGCGGCGGCAATTTCGCCCAGTCTTTTATCCGGCAGACCAATAACGGCTACATCGTGAACCGGCTCATAAGTCCGGAGAAAGTCTTCGATCTGGACGGGATACAGATTTTCACCGCCGCTGATGATGACATCTTTTTTGCGGTCCACTAAGGTAATGAACCCGTCTTCATCCTCCACAGCCATATCGCCGGTGAAGAGCCATCCATTTTTTAATACCTGGGCGGTGGCCTTGGGATCCCGGTAATAGCAGACCATGACAGCAGGCCCCTTTACTGCCAGCTCTCCGATTTCCCCTTGCGGGACAGGGGAACCGCTGGGATCCACGATCATGGTTTCCCAGCCATAGCCGGCTTTGCCGATGGAACCGGCTTTTTCGATATTTTCTACTCCCAGGTGGACGCAGCCGGGACCCAGAGACTCGCTGAGCCCGTAGTTGGTGTCGTACTGGTGATTGGGGAAGTAGGATTTCCAGTGCTTGATCATACTGGGCGGCACTGGCTGAGCGCCGATATGCATAAGCCTCCACTGATTCAGATCGTAATCCTCCAGTTTCATATCTCCTCTGTCCAGGGCGTCCAAAATATCCTGTGCCCAGGGAACCAGCAGCCATACAATAGTGCAGTGCTCTTTTGAGACTGCGTCCAGTATGGAGGTGGGGCTGGTGCCTTTTAGCAGGACGGCTTTTCCGCCGGTGAGAAGGCTGCCGAACCAGTGCATTTTTGCCCCGGTGTGATAAAGGGGAGGAATGCACAGGAATACATCGTTCCTGGTCTGCCCATGGTGTTTTTGCTCAGCCACGCAGGCATGCATCAGTGCGCCGTGAGTGTGCAGGATGGCTTTGGGAAATCCTGTGGTGCCGGAGGAAAAATAAATCGCCCCAAAGTCGTCATCTGTGATGTCAATCTTTGGCGATGAGCTGGAACAGTTGGCGGTGTGAGCGTGATAGTCTTCAGCAAAGGAAGGACAGCCTTCCCCTACAAAGTAGAGGAGACGGTTCTGGCTGATTTCGTCGGCAATCTCCTCCACCCGGCCGATAAACTCAGGTCCGAATACCAGAACATCCACCTCAGCCAGTTTTACACAGTAAGAAATTTCATCAGAGGAATAGCGAAAGTTCAGAGGGACAGCCAAAGCTCCGGTCTTTAAGATGCCGAAGTAGATGGGAAGCCATTCCAGGCAGTTCATTAAAAGAATAGCCACTTTGTCGCCTTTGCGGATTCCCATGCTTAACAAAAGGTTGGCAAAGCGGTTGGCCTTTTCATTAAATACATTCCAGGTAATTTCCCGACGGTAATACGGCGCCGGAGTAGGCTCAATCAGATTGTATTCCCGCCAGGTAACCCGCCTGGTCTCGGGAAGTTCCGGGTTGATCTCTACCAGACTGATATCATCCCCATAGAGACGGCAATTTTTTTCCAGTAATTCGGTAATCGGCATGATCGGATCTCCTTTTCTCACTTTAACGCGTCGGCGCGTTTATCTATTGAAGTAGACTATACACGATTTCCCGCAGATTGTCAAGGAAAAAGCGAATTCTTTCCACTGTTTTTCTGGACTCGGAACATGCCTAGAAGAAGGGACAGAAGGCAGAAAACTCTTGCAAAGAAAAAATGGATATGCTATCATATCTACAATTATGCCTTGTTTTCCGCCGCAGATGCTGCCAGAGGCAAGGCTAAGAGGCTGTTTTTGCCCTCTCCGGGGCAGAGGCTGTTTTTCGCCAATTGAGAAAAAATGACATAAGGAGGAGTTGTGATGAAGCCATACGCTGAATTGACCAAAGAAGAATTGATGGAACTGAGAAAGGTTCTGAAAGCGCAGTACCGTGAGTACCAGGGGAAAGATCTGAAACTGGATATGTCCAGAGGAAAGCCCTGTGTAGAACAGCTTGACCTGTCTATGGGGATGATGGACGTTCTGAACAGTGATTCTGACCTGACCTGCGAGGATGGTACGGACTGCCGCAATTACGGCGTATTGGATGGCATTCGTGAGGCGAAGGAACTCCTTGCCGATATGATGGAAGTAAATCCGGACAATCTTATTATATATGGAAATTCCAGCTTGAATGTGATGTATGACACCATTGCCCGCTCCATGACCCACGGCGTTATGGGGAGTACGCCTTGGGCGAAGCTGGATAAGGTAAAATTTCTGTGCCCTGTTCCGGGGTATGACCGCCATTTTGCTATAACCGAGTATTTCGGTATCGAGATGATCAATGTTCCCATGACCCCAACCGGGCCGGATATGGATATGGTGGAAGAACTGGTAGCTTCGGACGAAGCGATCAAAGGAATCTGGTGCGTTCCGAAATACTCCAATCCTCAGGGAATTTCTTATTCCGACGAGACTGTTCGCCGGTTTGCCAGACTGAAACCAGCAGCCAGAGATTTCCGCATTTACTGGGACAATGCTTACGGTGTTCACCATCTGTATGATCATGACCAGGATCATCTGATCGAGATTCTGGCAGAGTGCAAGAGAGCGGGCAACCCGGATCTGGTGTATAAATTTGCTTCTACCTCTAAGGTCAGCTTCCCGGGATCTGGTATTGCAGCTTTGGCCACCTCATTGAACAACCTGGCAGATATCAAAAAGCAGTTAAAGATTCAGACCATTGGTCACGATAAAGTGAACCAGCTTCGCCATGTCCGGTTCTTTGGCGATATTCACGGCATGGTAGAACATATGAGAAAGCACGCTGATATTTTAAGACCCAAATTTGAGATGGTGGAAGAAACTCTGGAGAGAGAGCTGGGAGGCCTTGGCATCGGTGAGTGGACGACGCCAAAGGGAGGCTATTTTATTTCATTTGAATCCATGGAGGGCTGTGCAAAAGATATTGTTGCAAAATGCAAGAAGGCTGGTGTAACCATGACTCCGGCAGGAGCTGCATTCCCCTATGGAAAAGATCCAAAAGATACTAACATCCGGATTGCACCTACGTATCCGCCGTTAGGTGATCTGACCATTGCGATGGAACTGTTTTCTCTCTGTGTGAAGCTGGCCAGTGTAGAGAAATTGCTGGCAGATATGAAGGAGAACAGGAACGCAGAATAACAATAATAGGGGGCCGCAGATGAAAAGGAGTCTGCGCCCCTGTTTTATTCTATTAAGCTGAGGGAGTTATATGAAGAATCGGTTGCAGGGAAGAAAGGACTGGGTCAAAAAGCTGGTTCCGTGTGCTGTGATCATTGGAGCGGCTGGGCTTTTTCTCTACAGTTTTTCAAATGATATAGGCAAAAAGGAGATTGAGCCGGTGTCGCGGTCGGCGTTTGCCCTGGATACTTTTATAACCGTGACTCTCTATGACAGTGAGGATACAGAAATTTTGGATGGCTGTATCAAACTGTGCCAGGACTACGAAAAACTGCTGAGTAAGACGATAGAGACCAGCGAAATCTATCAGTTAAACCACAGGGATCCGTCTGTGAGGCGGATAGAAGTTTCACCGGAAACAGCGGAGGTGATTGAAAAAGGGCTGTATTACAGCGCCCTTTCTGGGGGAGCCTTCGATATAACCATTGAACCGGCATCGGCATTATGGGAATTTAGCGGAGAAGAGAGTGAACTTCCGGGAGAGGAAGAATTGCAGGAGGCAATAGCCAAAGTCGGCTATGAAAAGGTGTCGGTGGAGGGCAACGAGGTCGTCTTCCAAGACAGTGAGGCGACACTGGATCTGGGCGGAATTGCAAAAGGGTATATTGCTGATAAAATGAAGGAATATTTATTGGAGAGAGGGGTGGAAAGCGCGGTTATCAATTTGGGAGGAAATGTCTTGTGTGTAGGAGAACGGGCAGACGGAAATCCGTTTCAGATTGGTCTCAGAGAGCCGTTTGGAGACCGGAATGAGCAGGTTGCGGTGCTGGGAATTCGGGATCTCTCGGTAGTTTCCTCCGGCGTTTATGAGCGCCACTTTGTGAAAGACGGCGTCAATTACCACCACATTTTAAACCCTGACACAGGCTGGCCTTACCAGAACGGTCTGGCTTCCGTCACGATTGTTTCGGAAGATTCTGCTGACGGGGATGCTCTCAGCACGGTCTGCTTCTCTCTGGGACTGGAACAGGGATTGGAGCTGGCAGATTCCCTGCCTGATGTCTGGGCCTATTTTATTACGGAAGATGGGGAGATCCATTATTCTGAGGGAGCGCTGGAATTGGTTGCAAAGCAATAAAATGGATAGTATAATGAACTCTGTGGTTCTGCGGGGACGTTGGATGCTCCGAACCGCTGGCTTTGGGAAATAAAATGGGAGATGAAAAAATGCTGGAAAAATGCTGGAAAAAATTCGTCAATTACGAGACAGTTAGCTATATTATCTGCGGAATTTTGACCACAGCCGTGGACTGGATCGTGTATGCGGTGATGTGCGAGTCTGGAATTGACTACCGGATCGCCCAGGCTGTGTCCTGGGCCGCAGCAGTGGCTTTTGCCTATGTGGTCAATAAACTGATCGTTTTTAAAAATTTTAACTTCCATCCGGGGTATCTGTGGAAAGAGTTCTGTTCCTTTGTGGCCTGCCGCGGCTTTTCCGGCGTGCTGACTTGGGTAATGCTGGTTGCCATGGTTGACTGGCTGGCCTGGAACAAATATCTGGCAAAGGTGTTTGTCTCTGCGGTCAATTTGATTCTGAATTATGTGTTCAGCAAACTGTGGATTTTTAAAGATTCAAAGGAGAAAGAGGGCAGCGATGCGGCGTGAGGAAGTAGAAAAGGTTTCCAGAGAATTGGAGGAATTGCTCGATATGCAGGAAGATATAGGACGGAGAACCAGAGGAACCCAGGAGCCGATTCCAGAGCAGATCAGGACGAAGACGCCGGGAACCGAGGAACTGGAAAAAGCCCAGGAAGAGTATGCCCGCCTGAAGGAAGAAGCTGACCGGGAAACAGACCTTACGGAAGACGACTATCCGGAAGAGGAAATTCCGGGTGAAGATGAACCGGCCGAGGACAGCGAAGAGCAGTATTTTGACGGTGATGGCGAATATGAGGAAGATGAGTATGAGGAGAAAGAATATTCCGGCAGCAGAGGGATCCCTCTGATCCGGCCAGGAGATGGCTTGACAGCAGCTTTTGTCGTGCCGGTCCTGATCATGATCATTATCTTTATCCAGAGAGGGATCTTTCCTTTTGGCGAGGAGAGCTTTCTCAGAACAGATATGTATCACCAGTATGCGCCGTTTTTTTCTGAATTTCAGTATAAGCTGACCCATGGAGGCAGCCTTCTGTACAGCTGGGATGTGGGAATGGGAGTCAACTTTTCAGCTCTCTACGCTTATTATCTGGCAAGCCCCATTAACTGGCTTCTGATTCTGTGCCCCAAGGGGCTGATTATTGAATTCATGACCTACACCATCGTCCTCAAGATCGGCCTGGCAGGTCTGACGATGGCCTGGTATCTGCGCCGCCGCTGCGGCACCAGGGACTTTGGAGTGGCCTTTTTTGGCATTTTCTATGCTCTTTCCGGATATATGGCGGCATATAGCTGGAACATTATGTGGCTGGACTGCATCTGGCTGTTCCCGGTAATCATGCTGGGGCTGGAGCGGCTGGTAAAAGATAAAAAGCCGCTGCTCTACTGCATTTCCCTGGGGCTGTCGATTCTTTCCAACTATTATATCTCCATCATGATCTGCATTTTCATGGTGATTTACTTTGGCTGCCTTCTCATTTTGGAGGGCAGGAGAAGCCTGAGGGCTACGGCGAGATCGGTGTGGCAGTTTGCCGTCTATTCCCTGGCCGCAGGCGGCCTGGCGGCAGTGGTTCTCCTTCCGGAGATCTTCGCGCTCCAGTCCACAGCTTCCGGAGATTTCAATTTTCCGCAGACGGTCAGCTCCTATTTCTCTATTTTTGATATGATCGCGCGCCATATCGGCAACGTGGAGACGGAGATCGGCCTGGACCACTGGCCAAATATCTACTGCGGCGTGGCTGTGCTGATGTTTGTGCTGCTGTATCTGGGCTGCAGGAAAATCCAGGTGAAGGAGAAGGCCGTTTACATGGGCCTGTTGCTGTTCTTTTTTGCCAGTTTTTCTGTAAATGTACTGAATTTTATCTGGCACGGCTTTCACTATCCCAACAGCCTGCCGTGCCGCCAGTCCTTTATTTACATTTTTCTGGTGCTGACGGTCTGCTACCGGGCCTACATGTACCTGAGGGAGACATCGGTTCGCCATCTGGCGGCTGCGTTCTGGGGCGCCTGCTGCTTTGTGCTGCTGGCGGAAAAACTGGTGACGGAAGAACACTTCCATTTTTCTGTATTCTATGTAGCCATTATCTTTCTGGCAGCCTACGCCGGGCTGATCTGGCTCTATCTGAAGAAGAAAGCCAGCCGCAACGTCCTGGTGCTGATGGCCCTGGGGCTGGTATCAATCGAGGCGGCGGTGAACACCACGGTGACCTCTGTTACCACCACCAGCCGCACCAGCTACACGGCTGACAATGAGGATGTGATCAATCTGGTAGAAGGGCTGATGCCCGGCGATACCTTCTTCAGGGTGGAAAAAGTTACCAGAAAGACCAAAAATGACGGAGCATGGATGAATTTTCCATCGGTATCCCTGTTTTCCTCTACGGCGAATGCGGATCTGTCGGACTTTTTTGAGAAGCTGGGCTGCGAGAGTTCTACCAATGCCTACAGCATTACCGGGAGCACGCCGCTGGTAGACGCGCTGTTCTCTGTGAAATACGGGTTGTACACCGGAAAGCCGGAATATGAAGACCATATTTCCTACGTGGCGGAATCGGGAAACACCAATCTGTACGAGAACCTTTACACCCTTCCTCTGGGATTTATGATTGATTCCAGCCTGGAATGGAACTGGCAGACGGATATGGCCAATCCTGCCGACGTTCAGAACGATCTGTGCAGGATCATCGGGGCCGATCCGGTGCTATGGGAGACCTACGGGGAGGTATTGGGAAATCAGTTTACCTTTGTGCCGGAAGAATCCGGAGAATATTATATCTTTGTCATGAACCGGAAGGTGGAAGAGGTCACGGCTACCATCCGGGAAAATTCTAAGACTTTTGACAATGTGGACCGGGGATATCTGCTGGAATTAGGCTACCTGGAAGCGGGAACAGAGGTTACCCTTGAGTGTGATGCCAGCCAGATCATGGACGCCAGAGCATACCGGTTCGACACAGGGGCGCTGTCTCAGGTCCACGACATCTTAAACCGGATGCCCTGGCGGCTCACCCGCTGGAATGACACGACTCTGGAGGGAGAAGTGAACGCCGGGTATGAAGGCGTGCTGTTTACCTCTATTCCCTATGATAAGGGGTGGAAGATCACGGTAGACGGAGAGCCTGTGGAGGGACGGAAGATTTTCGACACCTTCCTGGCCATCGACCTGCCGGAGGGGCGCCATACCATTACGATGGAATATGAACCGGAAGGCCTTCGCCAGGGGGCTATTATCACATTTGCCAGCGTTCTCTTTGTGGCGGCTGTGGCCGTGTGGGGCCAGGTACAGAAGAAACGCAGAAAGGAGAAAAAGCCAGCATGAAATTATGGGGCGGAAGATTTACCAAAGAGACAAATGAGTTAGTGCACAATTTTAATGAGTCCCTGTCCTTCGACCAGAAGTTTTACCGTCAGGATATCAGGGGGAGCATCGCCCATGTGACGATGCTTGCAAAACAGGGGATTTTATCTCAGGAGGATAAAGAGGCGATTGTAGACGGGCTGAACGGGATCCTGGAGGATATTGACAGCGGCCGGCTGAAGATCGAGCCGGGGGCAGAGGATATCCATTCTTTTGTGGAAGAGACTCTCACTCAGCGGATCGGGGAGGCGGGAAAGCGTCTGCATACCGGCCGCAGCCGCAATGATCAGGTGGCTTTGGACATGAAACTGTATATCCGGGATGAGGTGCAGGAGATAGGGCATCTCGTCAAAGATTTGCAGCGGGAGCTTCTGACCATCATGGAGGAAAACCTCGATACATTCATGCCGGGCTTTACCCATCTGCAGAAAGCCCAGCCCATCACCCTAGCTCACCACATGGGGGCCTACTATGAGATGTTTGCCAGGGACAGAGGCAGGCTTCACGACATTTATGAGAGAATGAACTACTGCCCCTTAGGTTCCGGCGCTCTGGCAGGCACCACCTACCCTCTGGATCGGGAGTACACGGCGCAGCTTCTGGATTTCTATGGGCCAACCCTGAATTCCATGGACTCTGTCTCCGACCGGGATTACCTGATTGAGCTGCTGGCGGCCCTCTCCACCATCGCCATGCATCTGAGCCGTTTCTGCGAAGAGATCATTATCTGGAACACCAATGAGTACCAGTTTGTGGAGATTGATGATTCCTACAGCACCGGCAGCAGCATCATGCCCCAGAAAAAGAATCCGGACATTGCGGAGCTGATCAGGGGGAAGACCGGGCGGATTTACGGCGCTCTTGTAGCCCTCCTTACCACGATGAAGGGGCTTCCGCTTGCATACAACAAAGATATGCAGGAAGATAAGGAGCTGACCTTTGATGCCATCGATACGGTGAAGGGTTGTCTGGCTCTCTTTACTGGAATGATTTCGACCATGACCTTTAAAAAAGATGTGATGGAAGCCAGCGCAAAGAATGGCTTTACCAATGCTACGGACGCAGCCGATTATCTGGTCGGCAAAGGCGTTCCCTTCCGGGACGCTCATGGCATCGTCGGGCGTCTGGTGTTGTACTGCCTGGAAAAAGGGATTGCTCTGGACGATATGACTCTGGATGAGTACAAGGCGATCAGTCCTGTATTTGAAGACGACATTTATGAGGCAATCAGCCTGAGGACCTGTGTGGAGAAGAGGACGACCATCGGCGCACCTGGCCGGGAAGCCATGGAACGGGTGATTGCCATCTATAAAGACCAGCTGAAGGATTGAAACTTGTTGTATTTGCAACACAAAGCCAAGGAAAACAACAAAACATGGAACAATATTTGCATGTGATAAAGAAATCGCCGCTGTTTTATGGGCTGAGGGAGGAAGAGATTCCGACCATGCTCCAGTGTATGGCGGCAGACCAGAGGCAGTACCAGGAAGGTGAGTTTATCTGCAGGATGGGAGAGGCGGCCACCGACTTTGCCATGGTGCTGGACGGAAAGGCCAGGGTGATCCGGGAAGATTTCTGGGGAGGGGCGGAAAAGTTTGAGGAGCTGAGGCCCGGGGATCTGTTCGGGCCGGAGTATGCCTGCGCTCAGGCGACTATCCTGCCGGTTGGGCTGATGGCGGAGACAGACTGCGAGGCGGTCTTCATGGAATACAAGAGAATGATTACGGTCTGCAACCTGGCCTGCGATTTTCACAACCGCCTGCTCCAGAATATGCTGAGGATCCTGGCGGAGCGGAATGTGGCCATGGATCGGAATATTCGGCACATGTCCAAAAGGACTACCAGACAGAAGCTACTTTCCTACCTTTCAGAAGAAGCTACCCGAAAGGGAAGCCCTTCGTTTGAAATACCCTACAGCCGCCAGGAGCTGGCAGATTATTTGGGAGTGGACCGAAGCGCCATGTCCAATGAGATCAGCAAACTGCAGCGGGAGGGATACCTGGAAGCAAAAAGAAATCTATTTGTACTGAAGGCTGGAAGATAAAAAGAACTGTTCAGCCGCGTTATTGATATCGATAAAATCGCTGAAAAGCAGGGAACATCCCAGGAAGGAGACCCTGCTTTTTTGTAATGCTTCTCTGACAACCTTCTTAGTGCCGGGCCGAATGAATATATAAAGTAAAAAGAGTTTGAGGGTGGCGCGATGAGATATGGTTTGGCATTGTCAGGCGGAGGAGCCAGAGGTGCGGCTCACGTAGGCGTTCTGCTGGCATTGAAGGAAAACGGACTCTGGCCGGACAGTCTGGCCGGAACCAGCGCAGGCAGCATTGTCGCAGGCTGCATAGCGTCAGGGATGTCTCCGGAAGAGCTGAAAAAAGAGGTGGAATATCTGGCAGAGTGTGGAAAATGGTACCTGGATCCGGACTATTTAGGAATGATCCGGTTTATTCCACAGATGCTGGAGAGAAAACCGGCCAGCCTGAAGGGATTTTTAAAAGGGAATCGGCTGGAAAAGCATTTATGCAAGATTACTCAGGGAAGAAAACTGGAGGAGGCAGCAATGGGTATCCTGATACCGGCGGTAGACCTTTATTCTGGCAGGTCGGTGGTATATACCAATTTAAAAGGGGCAAAGCAGCTTCCCAGAGAAGTCTCCGGAGAACCGGTCTTTTGGGAGGAAAAGGGAATGCTTTGCGCTATTATGATGGCCAGCAGCAGCGTTCCGGGGATTTTTTGCCCCAGAGAGCTGAATGGAAGGCTTTTGGTAGACGGCGGTGTTACCAACAACCTGCCTGTAAATCTGATGGCCGCAGCAGGAGTAAAGACTATTATCGCGGTTGATGTTGGAGGACAGGACAAGATGACAGACAGAAGTTCCATTCTGGATGTTGTCAGCCGCTCCCTGTCAATCCGGAGTGCCAGCTTGGAGATGTGCCATGCTCAGGGGGAACTGCTGACGTTAAATCCTCATCTGCCTGAGAGCACTGGGCTGCTGGATTTTTCTTCCATGGAAGAGGCTGTGGAGATCGGATATGATTATACGGTAAGGCGGATGCCGGCTATCCGGAGGGCACTGACATCGGAAAAATCTTAAATTAAAAATGAACGATTTCGGCGTATCAGGTCTCTATATTACAGATGTACATCAAAAACAGTAGGAAGGAGGAGATGGAGTTGGAAAATGAAGAACTGGTTCTGAGAATGATAGAAGACGACATGGATGCCATGGAAGAATTGATGAAACGGACTCAGAAAGATATTTTCCGGCTGGCATATCTGATTTCCGGCAGTTATGCAGACAGCGAGGACATTGTGCAGGAGACCTATGTGCAGGTATATATAAAAAGGAAAACGATCCGGGATCCCCGGGCGTTCAAGTCCTGGCTCATCCGAATGATGACCCGGATTGCCTGGCGGTATCTGAAAAAGATGCAGCGGGAACAGCCTGCCGGAGAAAATATGGAAGAATGGCAAAAGAACATGATGGAGGCAGGGGGAAACTGGACTTTGGAGAAAGGCAAAGTGGAATCTGTGGCCGAGACGGTAGAGCGAAATGAGGAAGCCAGAGAGTTGTACGGTGCCATCAGCCGCCTGCCGGTCAAGCAGAGAACGGCAGTAATTCTGTATTACTTCGAGGGGATGAGTACAAGGGAGATTGCAGAAGCGTCCGGCTGTCTGGAAGGAACCGTAAAATCCCGGCTGCATGGAGCCAGGAGACGACTAAAAGAGGAATTGTACGGCGGCAGATTGCCGGAGGAAAGGAGGATATCCGTATGACAGGCAGCGAGGAAAGAAAAGAGAAAAAAGCGGAGAGGAGAAGCAGACAGGAACGAGAGCTGGACAGACAGATCCAGGATGCTCTGACATATCAGGTATCTTCCCTGCCGGAGCTTCCAAACAGGGAAGATGCTTTAAGGAGCCGGACAGTCCGTCAAATCAAGGAGGAACAGGCGATGAAGAAACGTAATTGGAATATCAGAAAAGTGGCAGTAGCGGCGGCAGCGATGTGCATTCTGGGCAGCGCAGTGGTAATGGCGGCGGGCCAGTTTACAGCCTTTGAGAGCCACAGTTATCAGAATGAAGCTGTGGCGGATTACAGCCAGATTGAGGCGATGAGCGAGAAATACGGCGTGCCTTTTGAAGTGAAGGGGCCGGAATCTTTCAGCAATGGCTTTTTCTTTAAGGAGTGCTGGCCGATCCATGAGAGCGGTGTGGACGATGAGGGGAACAGGACTCAGTTGGCTACGGCGGTGAGCCTGACTTACCAGAAAGAGGGAATGGCAGATGTGAACCTGAACCAGAGTCAGGCAGTGGGAGGAATGGAAGAAGGAGTCGGAGAAGGAAACAGCCATCAGGATGGAGAGATCACCTACTACTATAACCTGGATCACTACAAATTCGTCCCCCCGTCCTATGAGCTGTCAGAGGAGGAGCAGGCCGCAGTGGATGCCGGGGAACTCTATGTCTCTTACGGCACAGACCAGGTGGTGGAAAATGAAATCTCTTCTGTGTCCTGGACCAGCGGCGGTGTTCTGTATGTCCTTCAGTCCTTTGACACATCTCTTACAGAAAGTGAAATGGTAGAGATGGCAAAAGAGGTTATGGAGTAAGTTTTTGACAGTTACTTTTTAGTGCCTGCTTTTCAGAAGGCTCCAATTCCGGTATAATGATAAAAAACGGAAAGGAGCAGGCACCATGGGACAGGAAAAAAGCATGTTTGCAGAAAACGCGGCGGAAAAACTGCGCCGACACGGAGAAGAGGCGTACGGCCGGAAAGAGTATTCGATCAATGAGAGGATCCGGTGTTTCGTGGGATTTGGGCACAGCAACTGCACCGTCATAGAGGGAGAGACTTCGCTGATTCTGATTGACGCCCTGGATTCAGGTGAGAGGGCCAGAAGACTGAAAGAAAAACTGGAACAAGAGACCGGGAAGACGGTGGAAACGATCATCTATACCCATGGCCATCCCGACCACAGAGGCGGGGCCGGAGCATTTCAGGATACTGTCAAAGAAATCATTGCCTTTGCCCCCAAACGGGTGCAGTTAAAATATACGGAACGGCTGAACAAGGTACTTGGAGAGAGAACCAGACGGCAGTTCGGCTACGCTCTGACAGAGGAAGAATGCATTACTCAGGGCATCGGCATCCGGGAAGGCCATGCGGTGGGTGACGGAGTTTATGAATTTCTGCCACCCACCACTGTGTATACGGAGGAGAAGGTGGAACGGACCATCGATGGTGTCAGGCTGGAGCTGAAGGCGGCAGTGGGAGAGACAGACGATCAGATATTTGTGTGGCTGCCGGATGATCAGGTTCTGTGCTGCGGGGACAATTATTATGGATGCTGGCCGAATCTGTATGCGATACGGGGCAGTCAGTACCGGGATATAGCCGCCTGGACGGACAGCTTAAAGGAGATTATGGCATATCCGGCTAAAGCTTTGCTGCCCGGCCATACCCGACCGATTTTGGGCCAGGAGAAAATCCAGGAAGTGCTGGGGAATTTCTGCGGCGCCATTGAATCAGTCCTTCTCCAAACCCTTGACTGTATGAATCAGGGGATGACGGAATCCGAAACGGCGGAAGCGGTAAAGCTTCCCGAAGAATATCTGGGTCTGCCTTATCTGGGAGAGTTCTATGGGACGATTGATTGGTCGGTACGAGCCATCTACCATGGTTATTTGGGATGGTTCGACGGAAATCCCACAAATCTAAACCGTCTGCCAGACTGTGTGATGGCAGAAGAAATTCTGGACCTTGCAGGAGAAGAAGCTGTTTATGCCAGAGCTGAAGAGCGGTATGGGGAAGGAAACTACCAGATGACTGTCCAGCTATGTGACCTGATTCTGCAGGCAGGCGGCAGGAAAGAGAAAGAGGCACAGAAACTGAAAGGGAAAAGCCTTATGAAGCTGGCGGAGCGGATCACCAGCGCCAATGGCCGACATTATTATATCGACTGCGCGAAAGAACTGTTAAAATGAATGGATATAAATCCAAAAAAACTCTGTGTAAATGGGTGAACCATTTGCATAGAGTTTTTCTTTTGCTTATATTTAGTCGGTGCGATCCGGTCAAAATCGCAAAATATGGATATGCTTGCCAATCTGCGAAATGCGCCAGAACTTCTTTCCCTCTTGACAATAGTTTTTTCACAGACTATAATATAACAGTGATATATAACGGTGTTATAAGGAGGCGGATACAATAGACAGTAACTTAACAACCTTAGAACGCATCCATCAGGCAGCAAAGGCGGAGTTCTTGAAAAAAGGTTATAAAGATGCTTCTCTGCGAAATATTGTCAAATCAGTAGGTATGACTACCGGGGCATTTTATGGATATTACAAAAGCAAAGAAGACCTGTTTGAAGCGCTGGTAGACAAACATTACAAATATATTCTTACCTGTTTCAGGAAGGCACAGCAGGAATTTGCTGAGCTTCCACACGAACAGCAGCCGGAGGTTATGAGCGATATTTCCGGTGCCTGTATGTTTGAGATGCTTCATTACGCCTATGAGCATCTGGAAGAATGTAAGCTTATTCTCTGCTGTTCGGAAGGAACAAAATTTTCCGATCTCATTGATAAAATGGTAGAAATTGAAGTAGAAGCAACACATTCCTATCAAAAGGTTCTGGAGGAACTGGGGCGGCCTTCTCCGCAGATTGACTCTACGCTGGAACATATTCTGATTACCGGTATGTTTCATACCTTTTTTGAATTGGTAATTCACGAAATGCCACTTAGGAATGCTGAAAATTATGTGAAGGAAATGCGAGCCTTTTATACAGCCGGTTGGATGAAAATTATGGGGCAGTAAAGCCCTGTAATTTTTACCTGAAGGTTAGCTATAACTAACTTAAATATAAGAAGAACACGCTTGTGTTCTCTTTATCATAGATGAAATAAAGAAAAGGAGGACTCTTCTTTGAAAAAGCAATCCAATCTGTCACGGCTGCTACAGATTGCAGGCAGCCACAAATACCTGATCTATGCTTCATGGGTGCTTTCGGCAGTCAGTGCCCTCGTTGCATTAGTGCCCTTCTACTATATCTGGAAAATCATCCAGGAAGTGTTGGAGGTTGCGCCGGATTTCAGCCATGTGCAAAATTTGACCCATAATGGCTGGATGGCAGTGTTATTTGCCGTCATTGCAGTACTGATCTACATAGGAGGTTTGATGTGTTCTCACAAAGGAGCATTTCGTATCGCTACCAACCTGCGCTTGCAAATGATGAAACATATCGTCAAGCTGCCTCTTGGTTTTGCAGAGCAGTTCGGCAGCGGCAGGCTTCGTAAGATCGTCAATGAATCTAGCGCCGCCACCGAAACCTATCTGGCTCAC
>CAJFOF010000053.1 GCA_904395885.1 uncultured Lachnospiraceae bacterium | reverse complement strand
TTACGCTAAAAAATCCCGGCTAAAAAGCCGGGCCAGACATGGCGAAAACCCTTGTAAATAAAGGATTTTTCCGCATTTACAAGGGTTCTTTAAAAAACGGAGATGGTGGGATTTGAACCCACGCACCGGGAATACCGATCTGCCGCATTTCGAGTGCGGTCCCTTCAACCACTTGGGTACATCTCCTGAAGCTGGAACAATGCCAGCTTGTCTATTATACACGATAATTCTAATTTTGTGTAGTAGTTTTTTCAGTTTTTCTGTTATCAGCCGTCTTTCCTCTATCCATGGCCACCCGCTGGATATGAATCCCCAGAAATCCCACCTCCTGTCTGGGGACAGGGCGCTTTAGTTCTCTCTCCATCCTTCTGCAGATCTCTTTTGCCAGGGCATAGGACTCGGGAAAATTGGTTCGGGCATAGTCTTCCATATCCAGATTGACGTTCTCGCCCTTTCGGATTCGCTCGATCATATAGCGGATATGGCTCATCAGGCGGTTGTATCCAAGAGAATCTGCCGGCAGTCTGGTCTGCAGCCCCTCTTCTATCATCGAGATGCTCTCCTTTACCAGGCGCGCCGTGTCCATAGACTCCGACACATTTTCACCTGAGAGCCCTGCATGGATGTGAAGGCTGATGTAGCCAGCCTCATCCTCAGAAAGTCTGACCCCAAGAACCCGTTCGATTACTCGACAGCCGTCCCTGGCAGCGGCAAATTCCTCTGGAAAAAGGGCCCTCATATCCTGGACAAAGGGATTGGGGAGCATTTCCCCGTCCCTTGTCCGTTTTACCGCCAGGGCAATATGATCTGCCAGAGGGAGCAAAATATCCCGTCTCATATTGGGGAAGCGCTTCTCCGCCCCGTCTATGATCTCCGCCGTGATCTCCAGGTATACCGGCTCAATGCTGTTTACAATGGCCAACGCCGGTGTCTTTTGCTTTCCCTCCGCCAGCTCATAGCGCTTTGCCTGAGGAAAGGATTCCACTCTCTGGCCCGTCCGTTTCCCAAAACCAACGCCGTTTCCCAAAAAGATAACCTCCCGGCCATTCTCCTGGTCCAGAGCTAGAATTCCATTATTATTCAACGCCTTAATCACCCTGTACATCCCATATCTCTCCTCAACCCATTCTCCCTGGGAAAGGCTAACGGATCAGCTTTCCTACCCGATCCAGAGCCTTTACATTCCCAGCCGCGTCAACGCGGATCTCCTGGCCCTCCGTCAGCCCAGTGTAGATCACCATGCAGGCATCTGAAGTGGCGTGCTCTTTTATATATTGTAAATCAAATTCCATCAGTTTGTCACCCTTTTTTATCTCATCTCCGTCTTTTACAAACACTTCAAAGCCTTTTCCGTCCAGCTTCACCGTATCTACGCCGATATGGAGCAGATATTCGATTCCGTCGGCTGTCTTCAGGCCGATGGCGTGCTTTGACGGGAACACAAAGACCACCTGGCCGTCCTCCGGCGCCAGAACCTGGCCGTCTTCCGGGAAGACCACAAATCCATCCCCCATCATTTTTCCTGAAAATGCTGGATCAGGGGCCTCGGTGATGGACGCCGCCCGGCCGTTAAAGGGAGAGTACAGTTCCCGGCCGGCCGCCGTTTCCGCGCTCTGGGGCCTGGGCTCCTCTGTCCTGGTCTCCTCCTGGGAGAGCTTAACCTCCTCCTTCTCCTCTTCCCCTGTGTATTCCACATCCGGAGCAGTCTTTAAATACTCCTCAAAGTTGGATTTGATCACCGTGACGGAAGGGCCGTAGATAATCTGAACCCCCTGTCCCTTCTTGATCACGCCGGAAGCTCCGCTTCTCTTCAGCAGCTTCTCATTGACCAGCTCCGGCTTTTTCACGCTGCAGCGCAGCCTGGTGGCACAGCAGTCCACATCGGTAATATTTTTCTTGCCGCCAAGTCCTTTTTCGATCAGTTCATTGATGCTTCCGTCCGTCTGCCCGGCTGCTCCGCTCCGTCTGGCATTTACATCCGCCTTGGTATACAGTTTGGTCTCCTCATCGTCATCCTCCCGCCCCGGAGTCTTTAAGTTAAACTTTTTGATCAGGAAGGTAAAAATACCGTAATAGAGGAAGAAATAAATGATTCCCACCGGGATGATCCTCATCCAACTGGTTTTCTCGTTGCCCTGAAGGATGCCGAAGATAAAGAGATCCAGAAGGCCACCGGAGAAAGTCAGGCCCACTGCAATGTCCAGCATATGGGCAATCATATACGCCGCACCGGCCAGGATTACCTGTACCACGAACAGCATCGGCGCAACAAAAAGGAAGGAAAACTCAATCGGCTCGGTGATGCCTGTCAGCATACAGGTAAGTCCCGCCGAGAGGAGAAGGCCGCCGGCAGCTTTTTTCTTTTCCGGCTTCGCACAGCGGTACATGGCCAGAGCCGCACCGGGCAGTCCAAAGATCATAAAGATAAATTCTCCGGAGAAATACCGGGTAGCGTCTGCGCTGAAATGAACCACATCCGGGGAGGCCAACTGGGCAAAGAAAATGTTCTGACCGCCCTGTATCAACTGGCCGTCCACCATCATGGTCCCGCCCACTGCCGTCTGCCAGAAGGGAAGGTAAAATACATGATGAAGGCCAAAGGGGATCAGTGCCCTCTTCACAATCCCGAAGATCAGCGTCCCCAGATATCCGGTTCCGGTTACCAGGCCTCCCAGGGCAAAGATGGCATTCTGTACCACCGGCCAGACAAAATACATAGCGATTCCCACAAACACATAGACCACTGTGGAGATGATGGGAACGAATCGGGAGCCCCCGAAAAATGAAAGGGCGTTTGGAAGAACGATCTTGTGAAAACGGTTGTGCAGAGCCGCCACCCCAAGACCTACGATGATGCCGCCAAATACACCCATCTGCAGGGTCTTCAATCCACAGACGGTAGCGATGGTTCCGTCCAGGACGTCAGGGGCAATGCTCCCGTCTGCCAGCACCTGGCCGTTGATCTCCAGGACTGCATTGATGGAAACGTGCATAACGAAGAAGGCGATCATGGCCGACAGAGCCGCTACCTCCTTCTCCGCCTTCGCCATACCGATGGCAACGCCCACGGCAAAGATCAGCGGAAGATTATCAAAAATTACATTTCCCGCCTTGCTCATAATACTCAGCAACGCGTGGAGCATCGTACCATCCCCCAGAATTCCTTCCAATCCGTAAGTAGCGATGGTGGTGGCATTGGTAAAAGAGCTTCCTACTCCCAGCAGAAGCCCGGCCACCGGCAGGATGGCGATGGGAAGCATGAAGCTGCGTCCCACTCTCTGCAATACACCAAAAACTTTATCTTTCATACTCTCTTCCTTTCCCGGATGTTCTGTGGCATTACTGGCCTCCACGGCATCGGCAGACGGCAGACCGCTCCGCAGAAACTATTTGCAAAAAATAAAAAGGCATTAACCACCCTATGAATCTGTCCATTCATAGAGATAGTTAATGCCTGCTTTACCAGTAACACACCATTATCCGACTCTTGATACAATTACTATACCTTTCGGCTCTGGGTTTGTCAAGGGGAAATCGCGAGTTTGCCTGAACAGTCATCCCAGGTGCTTTTCCACCAGATCCTGAAGCTCCTCCGCCGTTATACTCTTTCTTTTCATCAATTCTGCCACCTGGCTGATCTCCAGCTCTTCCAGCTCCTTTTCCAACTGGGCCCTCTCGGATTTCAGCTTCTTTACAGCCGCCGAGGCCTTCTCCAGATCCCCATTGACTTTTGCCAGCTTATCTTTCAATATTTCCTTTTGTGTTCTCCTGACACGCTCTCCCATTTTCCTGTACACCTCTTTTCCCGTTCTCAGGCGCTGTCGCCTCTATGGTAATTTTATGAGGCTGTCCGGGAAAATATTCTTTGAAGTCCGGGAAAAATAAAGTTGTCAAAGACTAACGCCACTGCCAGAGAAATCGCCATGGTAAGGCCAAACGTTCCTGCCAGTCTCACTACAGTCCCTCTTGCCATAAGGCCGGGAATATAGCCAGGGAGAAGAATCCCGTACAAACCCAGCCAGTGAATCAGAAGAATCGTAAAGCTGTGCCTGCCGATAAAAGATAAAACGGAGGACAATGGGCTTAGAAAGCGTTCACACCGGATCGCCGCCGCGGTTATGGCCCAGGTGATGCCGCAGATCAAGATGGATCCGTTAAAAATAATTCCCTCGTAGTCCGGCCTCACCATCATAATGCGGATCGATACAGCCGCCGTGACAGCACCCAGCACAAAGAGCCAGCCGTCATACCGGCGCATCCACGGTCTGGTAAGAAAATATCCTGACAGAAAAATTCCCAGCCACAGCAGCCAATTGAACCAGAATGAATTTCCCATGCCGTGGGATTTCAGCACAGTGGCTGCCAGAAGAACAATGCCAATCAACACAAACAAAATTTTTCCGTTTTTCTCCGTCATCCTTCCCACCGTCTTTCTAAGGAAGGGCACCGGAATATAAAGCAGAAGGAGGGCGTACATCAGCCAGAGATGGGGCGCAATATCAGAAGAACCGCTGATGATTGTCTTCAGCCCCCTTCCCGCCAAAGCTGCCGGCGACAAATCTCCCGCCCAGAATACTGCCATGTAGAGAATGTAAAATAAAACAAGGGGAATTCCCGTTTTTACCAGCCTTTTCCTCCAGAACGTCCACGGGCTTTCTTTCTTCTCTCCGGTCAGCAGAGCGCCACTGATAAGAAGGAACAGAGGATTGCAGGTTAAAAAAATCAAGGCTCCCACGGCAAAGACTATCCAGCGGGCTGTGTGGGCCGGCGTCTCCAGCATCACCACACAGAGAACGTGGTACGCCACCGCAAAACAGGCCGCTATGGATCTTAACAGATCCAGATACAAAAAGCGGCCATTTTTTCTCTTCCTGCCTTCCCCATTCTTTTGGGAAGCGTCAAAGCACGGCGCCGATGCCGCCCCGAAAGCCAATAGCCACAGTACCAGAATCCTTCCCGGCAACATATTCGATACAGCCTGTCCCCAATCCGCCTCCGCCCAGGAGATTGCCGGGTAAGCAGTGACACGTTTCAGCAGAAAACTGCCGTCCAAGTCCAAACGCAGATCCCCATAGTCCCGACGGGCAATCTGAAATTCTGCTGACTGACTGCCCTTTAACAGGTATCTGTTTTCTGTATACACTTCCCCGCCGGAGGAGCTGTATACCTGCAGGGGAATGTCCTCCTCCAAAGGCTCTGCAAATTCCAGGCGCAGACTCCCGTAAGGGACGCCTGACGAAGCAAAATAGATCTGAGGATCATTGTTTTCCTGTATAAAGCGCAGAGTGCCCTCCTCTTCCTCCGTGATCTGGTATCCGCTGCTGGCCTTCAGGCTGCCTGGCCAAAGAGCAATTCCCTCTGCGCCTTCCCCATGGCAGATTCCCGCCATTGCCAGAAAGCCTTCCAGCAGCAATGCTGCCAGAAGGCTTACGACCAGTTTGATTCCTGTTGTGGTTTTTATCATTTTTCCTGATTTATCCATAATGTTCTGCCCGATCAATCTATTGTCCGAAATACTGGTCAATGCCTGCAAGGAGTCCCGATGCCAAGGTGTCCAGGGTCGCGGCCGAGTGATCCGACGCCTTGTCTCCCAATTCAATATCAATAGACGGGACGGTTGAATACGACGTCTGGGTCAGATCCATTTCCATAGAACCCCCCGAAAAAATCTTAACGCCGGCTGATTTCAGGCCGGAAATCAGACTTTCTCCCAATGCATTGTGCTGCTGCCAATGAGATTTGACCGGTTCCATATTGCGGTAAGTCTCATTGCTGGGCACACTCATGTAGAAGGCGCCTTTGTCATTGGATGTGGAATCCCAGTGGAGCGCGATGTGGCAGTCTGCGGCATTGTTTGCAATGACCGTCCGGGCCACATTGTCAAGCTGGACATCTTCTGTCTCGCGGATCATCAGGACATCGTACCCTGCTGCCAGCAGCTTCTCCTTTAATTTCAGCGCCATAGAGAGCGTTACCTGGTGCTCCGCTGTCCCGTCTGCAAAGGTCATCCCCGAGGAGACTGCCACCGCCGTTGTCGCCCCGGCCTGAGTAGTGCCGCTGGTAACTTTGGGCGTACCGTCGGGATGACAGAGGGTCTTTACGCTGCTCCCGCCCTGGGTTCCATGGCCTGCATTGACGCAGACTACAATATCCTTCCGGTTGTTCTCCGCCTTATAGAGCACAGCGGCGCCGGAATTGATTTTGGACATTTCTGCATACTGCCAGTCGGGGTTCAGCCGTATCTCCTGTCTCTGCGCCGATGCCAAGGTGCCGTCTCCGGTCTGACTCCCGCTTTCTGTTTCCGCTGCAGCGGTCTGCTCTGGCTCCACTGCCTCTGTCCCAATATACTGGTTGGAAACGTAGCACTCCTGATCCTGATACACCACCCGGCTCCAGCCGTCACCGATTCCCGTTCGTTTCAGTGCAGTTCCTCTGTCCAGCCGCCCCAGGATCTGGCTTGAGGTGCTGCCTGCACTTCTGATATTGACCCGGTTTCCGGTAATATAAACCGTGTCATCTGCTTCCTCGTAAGCCGGCGCTGTCTCCATAGAAACAGCGGTCTCCTTCTGGCTTGTCTCAGCTTGGGGAACCCTGTTTGGAATGTCCTCGCCGCCGGCTGTTTCTGTCGGAATTTCAATGGGCTGGTAATCTCCCCCGGCGCAGCCGCTGAGGATTCCCGCAGCCCAGACAGCCGCCGCTATCAAAAGCACTGCTTTTTTTGCCTTTCCCATCATAAAATTACTCCTCCTCCCGCTACACAGTCGCCGTCATAAAAGACCACAGACTGGCCTGGAGTCACAGCCCGAACCGGCTCGTCAAATACACATTCCACTGTATCTTCCCCAACTTCCCGGATGGTACATGGTGCTCCTTTATGGGCATAGCGGATCTTTGCATTCACTTTTACAGTCTCACCGTGGAGACCATCCATTGCCATCCAGTTAAGATTACTACATCGGAGAGATTTTGTAAATACATCTTCACTGTTTCCGATCACCACCTGGTTTTCATCCGGCCGGATCGCTGTGACAAAGACCGGATGGCCCATAGCAAGGTCCAGCCCTTTCCGCTGTCCGACTGTATAATGGATGATTCCTTTATGGCGACCCAAGATCTGTCCATTCTGGTCAACAAAATCGCCTTCCGGCACAGAAGCGCCGGTATACCTCTTAATAAATCCGGCATAGTCCTTATCCGGGATAAAACAGATTTCCTGGCTGTCCGGTTTTTGAGCTACCGGAATCCCCGCCTGGCAGGCTATCCGGCGAATCTCTTCCTTATCCATCCCCCCCACTGGCATCAGCGTGTGGGCAAGCTGATCCTGAGTAAGATTGTACAGCGCATAGGTCTGGTCCTTGGCCTGGGAAGCCGCCCGTCTCACTGCCAGCCGCCCATTGGCGAGCCTTTCGATCCGAGCATAATGCCCTGTCGCAATCAGCTCAGCCCCAAGGCCGGCGCTCCTGGCCAGAAGAGCCTCCCACTTAACCCAACGGTTACACACAACACAAGGGTTGGGCGTTCTTCCTCGAAGGTACTCCCCTGTAAAGTAATTCACCACGTGCTGTTTAAATTCTTCATGGAAATCCATGACGTAATGGGGAATCTTCAGATAATCTGCGACACGCCTGGCATCTTCTAAAATAGCGCTCCCATGCGACAGTCCTCCGTTTTCTTCCGGATCCCAGGTCTGCATAGTAACGCCGATCACATCGTATCCTTCTTCCTTTAACAACAAGGCTGCTACAGAGGAATCGACTCCCCCGGACAGGCCTACCACAACTTTCTCTCGCTCCATTCCATCCGCCTTCCCTTCGGCCCGGCCACTGACCGGAACCGCAACGTATTTCTTAATATCCGTCCGGCGGAGAAAGGAGAATACCTTCCAAATGAATTGGAACCTGCTTTTTCCCCTTTTCTCCGCTGTCCGGATATTTCAATTAGTATTCCTCTTCGATTTCTTCTTCGCTGATATCATTCTTAGGCTTTTTCAGTCCATTGATCACTGCACCGCTCTTCTGGCAGTAATCCCACAGTGCCGCATGAATAGCCTCTTCTGCCAGCAAAGAACAGTGTACCTTAACTGGCGGCAGTCCGTCAAGTGCTTCACAGACAGCTTTGTTGGTAACCTCCATAGCCTCCTGCACCGTTTTTCCTTTCACCAGCTCCGTAGCCATACTGCTGGTAGCTACCGCAGCACCGCAGCCGAATGTCTTAAATTTTACATCCCGGATAATCTGGTCGTCATCAATGTCCAGATAAATTCTCATAATATCTCCGCATTTAGCATTTCCTACAGTCCCCATGCCGCTGGGATTTTCAATCTCTCCTACGTTTCTGGGGTGCTGAAAATGGTCCATTACTTTTTCTGTGTACATTTCTCTTCCTCCTTCGGTTATTTCCTGTTCTGTCCTTTCAAATAGTCTTCGTAGAGAGGTGACATGCTCCTGAGCCGCTCCACGATCTCTTTTATCTTCTTTGCCGTATAATCCATCTCTTCCCGTGTATTCTCTTCTGATAATGTTAGCCTGAGGGAACCGTGGGCAATCTCGTGTGGAAGGCCAATGGCCAGAAGCACATGAGACGGATCCAAAGACCCGGAAGTACAGGCCGAACCGCTGGAACCGCAAATGCCTGCCATGTCCAGCATAATCAGGAGGGATTCCCCTTCAATAAACTGAAACGCCAGGTTGACATTGTTTGGCAGTCTCTTTGTCCTGTGGCCATTGACCCGCACATAGGGAACCTCCTCCAGGATCCTGTCAATCAGATAATCTCTCAGGGCCGCTTCCTTCTTTGCCCGCTCTTCCATGCTCTGAACAGCCATCTCTGCTGCCAATCCCAGGCCAACGATTCCCGGCACGTTTTCCGTCCCTGCCCGACGTTTTCTCTCCTGGGCTCCTCCGTGGATAAAAGAGCGGGTTTTAATCCCTTTCCGGATATAGAGGAAACCGATTCCTTTCGGCCCGTTCAGCTTATGGCCGCTGGCACTGAGCATAGAAATATTCAGATCGGCCACACAGATCGGCACATGGCCAAAGGCCTGGACCGCGTCTGTGTGAAACAGAATCCCGTGTTCTCTGGCGATTTCACCGATTTCCTTGACTGGCTGGATCGTTCCGATCTCATTATTGGCAAACATAATCGAAATCAGTATGGTATCCGGCCGTATCGCCGACTTTAGCTGTTCAAGGTCCACGATGCCGTACTCGTCTACGTCCAGATAAGTGACCTCAAACCCTCTCTTCTCCAGATACTGGCAGGTGTGGAGAACTGCATGGTGTTCGATCTTGCTGGTAATAATATGCCGTCCCTTCTTCTGGTAAGCTTCCGCCGTGGCAGTCAATGCCCAGTTATCCGATTCGCTGCCTCCCGCAGTAAAATAAATCTCTTCTTTATTAGCTCCAATAGCCTTCGCCACCTGTTCCCTGGCTTTCTCTACAGCCTCTTTTGAGTAATTAGAAAAGGAATACACCGACGACGGGTTTCCGTAGTATTCGCTGAAATAGGGCAGCATGGCTTTCACAATCTCCGGATTCGTCCGGGTTGTAGCCGCATTGTCCAGATAAATCATATTGTTCAATTTTTATTACCGCCTTTCCGTTATTCTTTCGAAAATGCAGCATGAATATGCTGTTAAGCTTATTATATAATATATTCCTATAATTTCAATAGGAATAGTAATATTTTTTCAAAAAAGTCTGAAATACTTTTGCGCTTCATATATTTTATCAATATCCCATCCCAGGAGCCTGGTATGAATCAGTTTTCACTCTCCCCGCAAAAGCGGGCATTTCTCACAGGAACCCTCCTGCTGACCGGAACCGGCTTTGCCTGCCGCGTCCTGGGGTTTTTCTACCGTATTTTTCTCTCGCGAACAATCGGCGCCGAAGGGCTGGGGCTGTACAATATGGTCCATCCTGTATTCGGCATCTGTTTTGCCGTCTGCGCCGGGTCAATCCAGACGGCTCTGTCCCAGTATATCGCTTCTCATACCGGGCAGCAAAAGCGGGTCTTTGCAGCCGGAATGACGGTTTCCCTGTTCCTGGCAACAGCCCTGGCTCTTCTCATTACCCGCTTTTCGGAATTTATTGCCACCTATATTCTGTTGGAACCAGCCTGCGCTCCTCTCCTGCCTCTGATTGCCCTCTCGGTTCCCTTCGCCGCGTTTCACGCCTGTATCAATGGATACTACTATGGCATGCAGAAATCACGGGTTCCTGCTTTCTCCCAGGTAGCAGAACAAGTGATCCGAATGGGCCTGGTCTTTCTCATCGCTGATATCTGGACGGAGCAGGGAAGAGAAATAACCGTGACTCTTGCCGTTCTCGGTCACCTGATCGGAGAAGCGGCCTCTGCCGCATTTACGCTCTTCGCCCTCTGCCTCTTTCCTCCCCAGGCAAAAAAACCTGCCCGCCGGCTCGCCGAATCTCCTGCGCCTTCCGTCATTTCCGCCGCCGTCCCTTTGATGGTCCTGGCGGCACCTCTGATGGGAAACCGTCTGGTCTTAAATCTTCTCGGAAGCGCAGAAGCCATCTGGATCCCCAACCAGCTCCAGGCTTTTGGCTTATCCAGCGAAGAAGCTTTTTCCGTATACGGTATTCTCACTGGAATGGCCATGCCTTTTATTTTTTTTCCATCTGCCATCACCAACTCCATGGCTGTCCTTCTCCTCCCCACTGTGGCACAGGCTCGGTCTGCCGGAAATGAAAGCCGCATATCCAATACAATTTCCATGGCAATGCGGTACAGTCTTTATATGGGAATCCTTTGCATCGGCGTATTCTGCATTTACGGCGATGCTCTGGGAACTGGAGTCTTCCACGATCCCAACGCCGGAGCCTACATTTCTACTCTGGCCTGGCTGTGCCCCTTTATGTACCTGGCCACCACTATGGGCAGCATATTAAACGGGATGGGACACACTTCCACAACCTTTATCCAAAACATTGTTTCCATGATCCTGCGTTTGGCTTTTATCCTATTTGGAATCCCGCGCTTTGGCATTCGGGCCTATCTCTGGGGAATCCTGGCCAGTGAGATTCTTCTTGCCTCTATGAACCTTTATTCTCTTTCCAGGCAGGCAGAAATTATCTGGGCTCCTGCAGAGATGATCGTAAAGCCTGCCCTGATCCTGATCCTCTCGATTGGAATCTGTCGTGCTGTCGTGTCGTTGTTCCCCGTCTCCCCCCACTCTTTTCTTCCGGATTTTTTTTGCACAGCCATCGAGATCGCACTTCTGGCCGCACTCTACCTCCTTGGGCTGGGAATTCTCCACATATGGAAAAACAGGCTGCCGTAGAGCAGATTCTACAGCAGCCTGTCTGCAAAGTGGGGGAAAAAAGAGGATACAATTATTTATGCAAACGGAACACAGGTTTTCTTTTTGTCTGAAAAAGTAAAGTCCTGCAGTCCAGAAAGCATCTCGTTAATTACTTTCTGAGAACTCTCGTAAATCACAAGCCTCAAATCGGAGGCTTGACTGATAGCGAATGCGCCCATTAAGGATTTCGCATCCACCGCTCTGTTTCCGCTGACCAGATCAGCATGGCACGGAAACTGCTGAACAGTTTCAACAAAGTGTACAATGTCCTCTGCCTGACGGAAGCCCACGTTTACCTCTACCATTTTCATTACCTCCTTTCTGACAATATTATACATAATTTTCCAATATCTGGTTAGAACCTCTTTTGTAAAAATTACGTCATTTTTTGCAAAATTTTAACACTAAGGAACGATTTTTGCATTTCTTCCGTCCATATTTGCATACTGTCTTCTCTCGTGTTATACTGAATGTATAGCTCTGGAAGTGATCCCGATGGAGCTGCAATGATCTTGTACCCTAACGCTATTATCCCCAGAAATCAGGTGGTTAAACATGAAAAAAGAAATAATCGGCCAGTTAAAGGAGATCAGCAGCGAAGAACAGGAAATCTTAAATTCCGGGAAGCCGGTTCTCTCGTTTTACTCCGCCGTCTTGCCTGATGGCGAGAATGGACAGCCTGCCCTGGTTCAGGCCACCTCGGCCATCAGTATTTTAAAACACGCCCGTTTTGTAGAATTCCCCAGTCATACCCACAACTGCCTGGAAATGATCTATATTGTCAGCGGTTCTTCCCGCCATACCATAAACGGCAATATCCGTCTGACTCTGGAAACCGGAGATCTGCTCTTTCTTCAGCAGGGAACTTCCCATTCCACTGCGGCTGCCGGGTATGACGATATTGCTGTTCATTTTCTGGTCATGCCGGAATTTCTCCGTTTTCCTTACGATATGCTGATCGAAGATACCGTCCTCCGACGTTTTCTGAATGCCACTATCCAGGGTGTCCCAGGGGATGAGGCCTATCTCCATTTTCATCTCAAAGACATGCTGGAGGCCCAGAATCTACTGGAAAATATGATCTGTATTCTACTGGGCCAGAAGCGCAACAGTCAGCGGATCCTCCGCCTCACGATGGCGGCCCTGCTCCTGGAGCTGACCAACAGAACTTACAATATTACCCGCGGAACCCCTTCTGCCTACGAGCAAAGCCTGGTGCTGGACGCTTTGTCCTATATAGAGAATCATTACCGCACTGCGTCGTTGGAAGATTTCTGCCGGCAGGTGGGACAGCCGTCCTATTACATCAGCCGTCTAATGAAAAAGTATTCCCCCTACACCTTTAACCGCTACGTTCAAAAGCGCCGCATGGTGCAGGCCATCTATCTCCTGACAGAAACGTCCATGCCTATTGAGGACATTATTGTTCAGGTGGGCTATGAAAATTCCAGTCATTTTCACCGCCTGTTCAAAAAAGAGTTCGGCCAGAGTCCCAAAGCATACCGGACAAGCTATCTGGAGAAGCTGTAATAATCTTTCGTTTTTTGTTATTATTTTTATGGTAAATGTTTATTTTGATTTTATAAATTGTCCATATTCTGCACACAATTATACGTTATATTAATTACATCAAGCGGTGAAGCCGAGGACCTGGAACCAGATGCATCCGGCTGCCGCCTGCGGATCGCCGGGTGAGGCTTTCCGCTCCTGACCAGAGGCCGGTGGCACTCAGCGCGCAACCGCTGCCGGACTCGACAAAAAACAATAGCCATACAAAATCCGAAAATCCAGATTTCATATGGCTTTTACATAAAAACTCATACCTAACCTTTTTACTTCCTTTAGGAGCCTGCGAATGAAACTGCAGCTCCTTTTTATTTGTTCCATTTCGGGTCCAGAGGCAGGGAAATGGCCTTACCGTCCAGCACGGCCTCCTTCAGCTCATCTCCCAGATACCGCAACTTCAAAGAAAAAAACGGTGCATTTTCCCTTAAGAGTTTTAGAAAAATCTTATCTCCTTCCCAGCAGTTCAGTTCCTTCAGATACTCTTTTTTTACCCATTCCAACTTGCCCTCCCGACAGTCTGTCAGCTCTCCCTCCCAGCCATCAGCCGTATAAAGGCACATATATTCCGGCGGCCGTTCCCCGGAGATAAACGTCACCAGCCCTCTGAAACGATAGGACGTCAAAGTCAGACCGGTTTCTTCTTTTGCCTCCCTCAGCAGACATTCCTCCGGGCTTTCCCACCCCTCGAAATGACCTCCAATTCCGATCCATTTATCTTTATTGATATCATCCTTTTTACTGATTCTGTGGAGCATCAGGTATTCATCTCCCCGCTCCAGATAGCACAAAGTTGTCAATTCCATCTCTTTTCCTCTTTTCTCTTGTATTTGCTCACTGACGCTATTCCCACCGGAGAGCATTTCCCCACACCGGCTCCGAATTACTGCTCTCCAAAACGACATACACATGGGTCTCATCGTTATCAGAAGGCAGGCGGTATTCCATTTTGTCTTCCAGATATTCCCACCTGTCATCCAGTATCAGCGTTCCGTGATCAGCCTCCATTGTCCACACAGACGTCTCCCCCTCACCATTGGTACTGTGGTAGGTAAACGGTCCGTCAAGGAGGTCCTGCACAAAACCCCCTTGGCGAAAAACAGCCGCCACTTCTTCTCCCTGAGTCCCTTCATAATAGCAATACCCTGTTTTTCCGGTTCCTTCCATCTTTCCTTCTTTCCATTCCCCTTCTGAAAAGTCGCAGCGGGGCTGTTCCAGAATCGTTCCCTTCACCGCCCGGCAAAAGCCCTCTGGTCCCGCCGCAGAAAAGGTTCCGTAGAAACAGGTTCCGCTTCCTTTTAGGACCATCCCGCTTCCCTCCAATTCAAACGTCAGGATTCCATCGTCGTAGCGGCAGGGTCTTCCCTCTGCCTTCTCATAATAGAGGGTGACCATAATCTCCTCGATCTGATTAAGCATTCTCCCTGCTTGCTCCAGGTCTCCCTGCTCCATGGCTGACTTTAGTTTCTCCAGAATCTCTGCCTCCTCCTCTGTAATCGGTATCACCTGGCTCTCCTCTTCCTCCTGGGAAAGGGAACGACCGGCGTCAGACAGTCCGGGCGCTGAACTTCTCTTCCATTCTCCTGCCATAGTACAGCCTACCAGCAAGATCAGCGCAGCAGCTATCCCCAATATCTGATTTTTTGTCAGCACTTTTCCACATCCTTCCATGCCCGGAGCAATTGACTGGCTCCATTTTGAATTTGCTCGATTGTCAGGCTTGCGTAACCTAAGATCACTGTAGGCGGATAGTGATTCTGTTCCTGTCGGATAAAATATGCCGACAGACCATAGACTTTAACTCCCATCTCATTTGCCAGTTCCACAAGCCGTTCTTCCGCAATCCCTTTCCTGCTGGTCATCAGAACGTGCAGGCCTGCATTCTCCCCCTGTATCTCAAACTCTCTCTCCAGCGGTTTTAAAGCGGTCAGCAGGGCATCATGCTTTCCTCTGTACAGCGCTCTCATCCGGTTCAGATGGCGCTCATAATGGCCTCCCACCATAAACTGGCAGAGCACGTTCTGATCGATCCTGGAAACCGTGGATGCATAAAAAGCAGCTCTCTCCCGATATAATGGAAGAAGCGTACGCGGAAGTACCAGAAACCCCACCCTGATTGCCGGAGCAATAGACTTGGAAAAGGTTCCCATATAGATGACCCGCTCCTTCTGATCCATGCCCTGCAAAGCTGGTACTGGAATTCCCTTGTAGCGAAATTCACTGTCGTAATCATCTTCTATAATAAACCTTTCTTCCTCCCGCCAAGCCCACGCCAGCAGCTCCTGCCGCCGTGTGATCGGCATAACCACTCCCATAGGGTACTGATGGGAAGGCATAACGTAAGCTATGTCAGCTCCGCTTTTCTTCAGCAAATCAGCTCTCATTCCAGAGTGATCCATATCAACGGGCACTACGTCGTATCCTTCTCCGGACAAAACCCGATAAGCCTGTTTATACGTAGGATTTTCCATAGCAATCCTGTGCTTTGGTCCCAAAATCCTGGAGAGCAGCATCAGCAGGTATTCGCTTCCCGCTCCAACGATGATCTGATCTTCCTGACAGTTCACCCCTCTGGCCGAATGGAGGTATGTCCGAATCTCTCTCCTCAAAGACAGTTCCCCTCTCGGATCTCCTGCCTGGAACAGCTCCCGGTTGCCATCCACCAATATATCCCGGTTTAGCTTTCTCCAGACGCTGAAGGGAAACTTTTCTAAATCAATCCCCCTTGGTGAAAAATCGATCAAGGGATTCCCTTTTTCTGAGAATCCTCTGTCTGATGGGTTTGGGAAGTCTCTGCCTGCGCTCTCCTCCCCATCCGTTAATTTTCCACCCTGCTGCCCGACAGCTTCAACCCCTACCAGCCCTTCAATTCGGGATACAAAACAGCCTCGACAGGGAATTGTCTCCATATACCCCTCCGCCAGAAGCTGATCATAAGCCATCTGGACTGTGCTGCGGCTGACCTTAAGATTTTCTGCCAAAATTCTGCTGGAGGGAAGTTTTTCCCCCGCCCCCAGTGCGCCTTCTCTTATTTCCTTTCGAATATGGCGGTATATCTGCTCATACAGCGGCATCTTAGACTCGCTGTCCAGCGGAATCAAAAGTTCCATAGCCTCTCCCTTCTGCATTATCGAAGCCATCTATGATTCATATATGAAAGCCGGCCGAAAGAACCTATCAGCAAGTTTCTTTCGTACCGGCTTTCTAACCGTAATTTTGGACTGTGCACTGACGCCAATCTTATTTGTTTATCTTAAAGGAGCTTTTCAGCGAGACAATGCGGTTAAATACCAGATGTTCCGCAGTGCTGTCTTTACAGTCCACACAGAAATACCCGTTTCTCATAAACTGGAAGCTGTCAAAAGCCTCAGCGCTTCCCAGCGCCGGCTCCATATAGCAATTCTTTACCACAGTGAGCGAATTGGGATTTAAATTCAATGTCCCGTCTTCGTTCAGCTTTCCCTTTTCCTCATCCACAATATTCTCATATAAACGGCATTCTGCCTGCACTGCTTCGGCAGCGGATACCCAGTGGATCGTTCCCTTTACCTTCCGGCCTGTAAAGCCGGAGCCGCTTTTCGTCTCCGGATCATAGGTACAGTGAACCGCCGTTATATTTCCGGCGCTGTCCTTCTCACAGCCTGTACAGGTCACAAAATATGCCCCGAAAAGTCTTACCTCATTTCCCGGGAACAGGCGGAAGTATTTTTTCGGCGGCTCTTCCATAAAGTCTTCCCGCTCAATATACAATTCTCTGGAAAACGGAACCATACGATCTCCCAGATCAGGATTCTCTGTATTATTGGGAATCGGAAGTTCTTCTGTCTGCCCTTCCGGATAATTATCGATGATCAGCTTAACCGGATCCAAAACAGCCATCATTCTGGATTTCTTTAGTTTCAAATCTTCCCGGATACAATACTCCAGCATTGCGTAATCGACGGAGCTGTTCGCTTTGGAAACGCCCACCAGATCCACAAACATCTTGATAGATTCCGGCGTGTAGCCTCTTCTTCTGAGAGCTGCGATCGTTACCAATCTGGGGTCATCCCAGCCATCTACGATACCGTCCTCGACCAGTTTTTTAATATACCGTTTTCCTGTCACAACATTTGTGAGATACAGTTTTGCAAACTCGATCTGGCGCGGCGGCTGCTCAAACTCGCATTCCCTTACCACCCAGTCGTACAGAGGCCGGTGATCCTCAAACTCCAGAGTACAGATTGAATGGGTAATGTGCTCAATGGCGTCCTCGATGGGATGTGCAAAATCGTATATTGGATAAATGCACCACTTATCTCCGGTATTGTGATGTTCCATATGAGCTACCCGATAAATGACCGGATCTCTCATATTGATGTTGGGAGACGCCATATCGATCTTAGCTCTGAGAACCTTTTCCCCGTCCCGGTAAAGACCGTTTTTCATCCCCTCAAAAAGAGCCAGATTTTCCTCCACGCTCCTGTTCCGATAAGGGCTTTCTTTCCCCGGATTGTTGAAATCTCCCCTATACTCCCGGATTTCCTCTGCGCTGAGATCGCAGACAAAAGCCTTTCCCTTCTTAATCAGCTTTACAGCGCATTCATACATCTGTTCAAAATAATTGGAGGCAAAGAACAGTCTGTCCTCAAAGTCTGCCCCCAGCCATTTTACATCAGCAATGATCGACTCGACAAATTCCGTCTTCTCTTTCGTAGGGTTCGTGTCGTCGAAACGCAGATTAAATTTTCCTCCGTATTCCTGGGCCAAGCCGTAGTTGAGCAATATAGACTTGGCATGTCCGATATGGAGATAACCATTGGGTTCCGGCGGGAACCGGGTCTGAACATGGTCATAGACCCCTTCTGCTAAATCCTTATCGATCTCCTGCTGGATAAAATTCCTGGAAACCGTCTCCTTTTCCTCTACCTCCGGCGCAAGCCTCTTCTCTTCCATTCCTGATTCCTCCATTGTCTAATTGGCTTTCAGTATAGCACATGGCCGTGAAAACAGCAAGACTATAAAAAGGTTTCCGCTCCGCTCTCAGGAAAAGTCTCTGGCGTTACTTCCCGGGAGGATTCTACTGCCTCTGTCTCTTTAGTGGTACCGCTGAATACAGTCTGTCCCAGCCGCACTATGCCCCAGCCGGCTCCTGCCAGAATCACACAGAGCAGGAGAAGCAGCAGCGTCTTCAGAGGATTTCCCCGCTTTTTCCGTTTTCTTCCCCGACTTCTGGGGTGGGCCGAGGCATCCTCCTGCCCTGGTATCTCGGTTTTTCTCCTCCCCCTTCTTTTCTCCTGTTCCATAAATTCTTCTCCTTCTCTCCGCTTCTCTAATCCGGGAAATACTCGCGGTACAGATCAAAAAAATTGGTAGTTATGCAGTCTTCTCCGCCTTCAAAATTCACCTGGCTCCAAAGTTCGTCTGAAATCCGGGCCGGATTTTCTTCTTTGAACTGGTCATATATAGACCGGAAAGCCTGATTTTTTCTGGCTAAAGAGAGCTGATTCTTTCTGATCGCGGTCGCTTCCTCGTCGTAAGAATTGACGCATTTAATGATATAATACTTTCCTTCTGATTCCACCGGCTGGCTGATCTGACCATCCTCCAGTGAAAAAGCGGCAGCTTCATATGATTCGCTCTCTTCCCCTCTGCCCAAAGATCTGTCTATTTCGACATCTTCAGAGTATTCTTCGGCAATAGCCCCAAAGTCGGCTCCCTCTGCCGTGACCTGACTGTACACATCCTGCGCCGTATCAACGGAACTGACAACAATCTGCTGGACGGTGATCACCTTCGCCTCATTATCACTGATCTCCAGATTAACTTCCTTCGTTAGCTCATTTACCAGCCTGTTGGCAAGGCAATATCTTTCATACAAGGTCTGAATTTCTTCCTCTGAGGCCCCGATAAAGGCCAGATCGCCGGTTGACAGAGTACGGTAGTATTCCTGGGCCAGGCGATAAACCTGGCTGGTCTCTGAAGCCGTCAGCTCGATGCCTCTGGACTCTGCTAAAAGTCTCATAACTTCCATATCCTCCAAAAAACCTCTGATCTGATCCAGCAGCATATCCTTCATAGTCGTGCCTGCCTCGTCCACTTCCACTGTCCATATCTGATCCGTATAGACTGTCTCGTAGCGGTTTCGTTCTGTGGCAACGATAACCATAATCTCCGGCAGCGTGTAGGCATCTTCTTCCCCCATCCCTGCCTCTCCGGCAGCTCTTGTGCAGCCCACCGCAGCTGCCAAAACAGTTGCTGCGGCAAAAAAAGTCAGCCAGACGCGGGAAAGGAAGCTATTCTTCCCCCTGTTTTTACTCCTTATCATACAGGCCTCCTGACACTACAGCAGACGCAGGATTTTCAAAACCCCGTCATTGACATTGGTGTCGGCCTGGAATCTTGCGGCTTCTTTTACTTCCGGCCTGGCATTTCCAATGGCAAAACTGTAGTAAGCCCGGTTCAGCATCTCAATATCATTTAATTGGTCGCCAAATGCCATGGTCTCTTCCGGCAAAATCTCTAAGCACTCCTGGAGTGTCCTGATCGCCTGCCCTTTATTGACGCTCTCCGCCATACAGTCCATCCACATGTCTCCGGCAATCGTGATCTTTAATCGATCTTTATATTTTTCCCGGATGTCCCTTGCAGCTTCCTCCACGTCGTGGGATTTATACACAGAAACCTTAATAAACCGATCGTCTACCTGTTTTAAATCTTTTACCTGTTTTACCTGAAAACGGTAACTGTCAGTGAGCCAGCGGCAAAATTCTTCATTATCCGTTTCCAGATAAACTACATTGGGACCGCTGACCATAATATCCAAGTCCGGTCTCTGTCTTACATCATCTACCATTTCCATCACCACGTCCCGGTCTATGGATGTCAGGAACAGGTTTCTGGGATGACAGCCAATGTAGGCACCATTATCGGAAATATAAAAAATCTTTTCCTTGATGGGTTCAAACAGCCGTTCGATGCTGACCCACTGGCGGCCACTGGCCGCAGCAAATTGGATTCCTTTCCCTCTCAGCCGTAAAATTTCTTTATAAATCTCCGGGTTGATTTCCCCAGCGCCGTCCGGCACCAGAGTGCCGTCAATGTCGGAAGCAATCAGCTTAATCATCAGATCTTTCTCCTTTTCTCACGTCACGTGCAGCAGTCCTCAGAACTGCCAGTCATTCTTTTTACCTCATAGTACAGACGTCCGATGGGGAGTCCGACTACATTGCTGTAATCGCCCTGTATCTTTTCAATAAAAGCTCCGAACCTCCCCTGTATTCCATAGGCGCCTGCTTTATCCATCGGTTCTCCTGTGGCGATATAATCCTGTATCTCCTTTTCCGTCATCGGATATACCCACACATCTGTTCTCTCTGAAAATGTCCGGATTGCAAACGCTTCTCCCTCTTTCTGCTTTCCCCGATACACCATCACGGTCACACCTGTATACACCTGATGGACGTCTCCCTGAATCGCAGAAAGCATCTCTGCTGCATCTTTTCTATCCTTCGGCTTTCCCAGGATTTTTCCGCCGGCCGCCACAACGGTATCCGCACCCACGATGAGACATCCCGGCTCAAGTTCTCCCTTCAGAAGCCTGGCCGCCACATCTCTGGCTTTCTGGAATGAAAGGCTTTCCACTACTTTATCCGGCAATGTTTCCTCTGTTTTCTCTTCCACTGTACTTGGAATTACTTCCGGCTTCCATCCGATCTGATTGATCAATTCCCTTCTTCTTGGAGAACCAGAAGCTAAAATAACTCTTCTTTCCATAATTTTATCACTCTTTCACAAAAAAGCACTTTCCACGCCCCGGCTGTCTCCGTCCGGCATGAATCGTGCATTTTCTTACATATAACACATATTGGCGATAAGAGCAATACCGATTCCCAAAATGGCCCCGGCAATTACCTGCAGCGGCGTATGCCCCACATACTCTTTTAAGGTTTCCTGAAAAAACTCCGCATTTAATTCATTGAGCTTTTGTTTAAAAAGTTCTGATGACATGATCCAGTTCAGAAGCTTTGCCTGTTTTCCCGTCTCCCTCCGGACGCCGACAGCATCATACATGACCACCATCGCCATGACAAATGACACTGCAAACTCGAATGATCCCACTCCATAGCAGATGCCGGCAGAAGTCGTCAACGCACATACTGTAGCAGAATGGGAACTGGGCATTCCCCCGGAACCGGTCAGCCGCTCCACGTGAAAGCTGCGGTTCATAGCAAAGTCAATCAACGTCTTCAACACCTGGGCTACGGTCCAGCCGATTACTGAGCTTACCAGCACCTGATTATCCAGCAGTTCTTTCCAAGTCTCCATAATCTCTCCTCTGTTCAGACTGCGACAGTGGGGCCGTTACGGCCTCTCAAACCGGTCAGCCGCAACAGCCCCTCCCTGTCACATTGTATTTTCTTATCACACAGATTTCAGCATTGCGCTGTCCTGAAACGCTGTTTTGTAATCAATAGCCGATCAGCCAGTCATACAGCTCCTGATATTTCAGTGCCGATGTATGCCAGGAATAGTCCCTGGCCATTCCTCTGTCAATAATCTTGTTCCACTCGCGCTTCTTGTTGTAATATACATATTTTGCGTACTGAATGCTACCTAACATTTCATGAGCATTGTAGTTTGCAAAGGAAAATCCAGTGCCGGTGCCCTCGTACTCATTGTAAGGCTCCACTGTATCCTTCAATCCCCCTGTCTCGCGAACCACCGGAACGGTGCCGTACCGCAGAGCGATGAGCTGGCTCAGGCCGCAGGGTTCAAACAGCGATGGCATCAGGTAGGCGTCGCAGGCGGCGTAGATCTTATGAGACATTGGATTGGAATAGTAAATGTTGGCCGATACCCTGTCATTGTACTTCCAGTCGTAATGCCGGAACATGTTCTCGTACCGTTCATCACCGGTTCCCAAAACTACAAACTGCAGATCATCGCTGCAGATTTCATCCATCACACATTGAATCAGATCCATGCCCTTCTGGTCTGTCAGCCGGGATACAATACCAATCATAAATTTGCCCGGATCTTTCACCAGCCCCAGCTCTTCCTGAAGAGCCACCTTATTTTTTGCTTTTTCCTTGCGGAAATTCTTGGCATTGTATTTCTGTACGATAAAGTTGTCCGTTTCCGGATTGAACTCGTCATAATCAATACCGTTTACGATTCCACGAAGGCTTCCGGCTCTGGCTCTCATCAGCCCGTCCAAACCTTCTCCGTAAAACGGCATCTTGATTTCCTCCGCATAGGTATTGCTTACAGTGGTAATGGCATCTGCATAGACAATACCACCCTTCAGCATATTTCCGTCTTTGTACGCCTCCAGCTTATCTGGAGTAAAGTAATAATCTGGCAGCCCGGAAAATCTCTGAATCGTTTTTACATCCCAGACACCCTGGAATTTTAAGTTGTGAATCGTAATGACCGACTTCATATTGCGGAAAAATTCTCCTTCGTGGAACCGGTCTTTTAAGTGAACAGGGATCAGGCCCGTCTGCCAGTCGTGGCAATGGACAACGTCAGGCTGCCAGCCGATCACCGGAAGGGAAGACAGTGCTGCTTTACAGAAGAAAGAGAACTTCTCCAGGTCATGGTACCAGTCGCCATAGGGCTTGTCCCCGCAGAAATACCCCTCGTTATCAATAAAATAAAACGTTATTCCCTCATGGACATACTGCATGATTCCAACATATTTGCTTTCTCCCAGATAGTCCATATAAAAGTGGTTGATATAGGTCATCTGGTTGCGCCATTCTTCCTTAATGCACAAATATTTGGGGATCATAACACGGACGTCAAAATACTGTTTATCAAAACACTTGGGCAGCGAGCCGACTACGTCTGCAAGTCCTCCTGTTTTAATGAACGGAACTGCTTCCGATGCCACAAATAATATTTTTTTCATGAAAAAACCTCCCTAACCTTATAGTTCCCCGTGGGCCATTCTCATTATTAACAGTATACAATACTTTTCAGGTTTTAGGAAGTCTAATCTGTAATTTTTATGAAATTCGTTTGTAGTCCAGGCGTATTTTATCTGCAATTAAGGCAATGAATTCCGAATTGGTTGGCTTTCCTTTTCCATTGCTGACCGTATATCCGAACAACTCATTGATCGTGTCCATTTTTCCCCGGCTCCAGGCCACTTCGATCGCATGGCGGATTGCCCTCTCGACACGGCTTGGGGTAGTCTGGTGTTTTTTTGCTATGGTAGGATACAGAATTTTGGTCACTGAAGTCAGCATCTCGTGATCTTCAACAGATATGATAATTGCATCTCTCAGATATTGGTACCCTTTAATATGGGCAGGAATTCCGATCTCGTGGAGAATGTGAGTGACATCATTTTCCAGGTTCTGCTTCATATACTCGGCTTTGTCGATGTAAGGGCGAATCCGTTTGGCCTCGGCCGCTTCCGGAATTCCCACCGGTACTTTTCCGACTCGGTGTATCTTATCTACAATAATCTCACGGTTAAAGGGCTTCATGATGTAATAGCTGGCTCCCATCCGAAAGGCGTCTGCCGTCACATTTTCACTGCCGGCTGCAGTTATCATGATAAAATACGGCATTTTCTCCAAAGAACGGTTTCTTTTTATTTTTTCCATCACAGAAATCCCGTCAAGCCCTGGCATAATCACGTCCAGAAGCACAATATCCGGATTCGTTTTGACAATCATGGCATATGCATCTTCGCCATTATCCGCTTTGCCCACTACATGAAATCCTTCTTCTCCCTCTACAATATCCTGGAGCAGACCCAGAGTCTGCGGGTTATCATCTGCAATCGCCACGTTTAATTCTGCCATGTGAAAACTCTCCTCCTTATTTTTACATTTCCAGCGTTTTGTGCTGTACCATGTATTATATCCTTGAATTTTTGCCCTCCGCAACGAGATTCAATCGCAAGTTTCGACAATTTTCTCGCTGAAATGAAGCCGAAATCAGAGGAAAATGGCGAAAAAATAGCCGGGCAATTTATGCCCGGCCACCCCTCTTTTCCCGTATCATTTTTGTCTTCCCCGCCTTTATGCGCTCCCTTTTCGGGTAAAAATTACGAGAATTGTCTTTAGAAGAATCTTTATGTCCTTTTCAATATTCCAGTCGTCAATATATTCACTGTCCAGCCTCACTACCTCGTCAAAATCCGTAATATCGCTCCGCCCGCTGATCTGCCATACGCCTGTAATTCCCGGCTTTACAGCCAGCCTTTTATTCTGATAAAAGCTGTATTTTTCGTATTCATCTACCGTCGGCGGCCGCGTTCCCACCAGACTCATGTCACCTTTTAAGACATTAAAAAACTGGGGAAATTCATCCAAACTGGTTCTTCGGATAAAATGGCCGATACCCGGAATGATTCTGGGATCATCGTCAATTTTAAACATATTTCCCTTTATTTTATTTCTGTCCATCAGCTCTTTTTTCCGTTCTTCGGCATCCATATACATGGATCGAAATTTGTAGATGCGGAATTTTCTTCCGTTCCTTCCCACCCGTATCTGTGAAAAAATAATCGGACCTGGTGATTTAATATAAATAATCGGGCCAATTACCATCCCGACTATCAGAGCCAAAACCGTCCCTACAAGCCCGCCTGCGATATCCATCAATCGCTTGAGGAGAGCAGCGCCCATCGGTATTTCCCGGTTAAAACAGGTCAGAACATTCATGCCGCTGATCCGCTGCTGCTCCCTGTTCGGCAGATCCTGGAAATACTGTTCCATATAGATATGTACTACAAGGCCGATGGAGAGAAACAATTTTGCCATCTTGGATTCATATTGGGGGTCGTCCGGAACACTGATCAGAATCTCGTCGACAATGTGGGAGCTGACATATTCCGGGATTTCTCCTTTATTGGCAGTGACCAGAATTCCTTCTATCTCCAGTCCTTTCATGTCCTGGTCTGTCACTGCCAGGCCCTCAATTTTAAATATGGAAAGAGCGGATGAATTCAGCCGTTGAATCATAATTCTGGCCTGATCAGCCGTCGCAATCACCATCAGTGTTCTGGCATATTTCACCTGTCTGAACCGCTTCTTCAGATAAGATTTCAGCAGCAGTCTTTCGCCATACATCAGAAAAATCCCCAGAAAAAGGGTGGCAAAAAGGATCCATCGGGAAAAAATTGCGCTCAACTGAAAAGCAAATAAAAAAACAATCTCCAGCGCAAAGACTACAACCATCCTCTTGCAGACAGCGATCATTTCCTTCAGATAGCCTCTCCGGAGCACATCCCGGTAGCTGTCCGTAAACGCAATTACTGCCAAATTAATAACCGCCAGAAGAATTCCCAACTGCAGATACCACTTCAGAAGTTCTTCGTTCAAACGGCCGTTGCTCACAAGCACCATAATTCCGTGAGCCAGTTCCAAAGCCAAAATATCCCCTAATATAAAATCCAAATGTTTTGTTCTTGCCTGTTTCATACTGTCCCCAACCTATTTATACTTATCACCTGCGCCAGCCATAGTTAAAAAGATGTACCGCTTCTAATCCTTATTATACTTTTTTTTACCCTAGATTGGCAAGGGGCAGGCAGCGTTTCCAAACGATTTTCCTGTTCTCCTGTTACGGCCTGCGCTTTTGCTGCAAAATCTCCCTTCTCCCGCTTGACAAACGCCTCCATTTTTGTATAATAAAAGAGCTTGCTCGGAGGGCGGATCATACGCAGAGAGGACAAGGCATATCAGAGTGCTTTGCCTTTTCCGCAGGAAATGATTTTAGCCGGATAAGGCTCAGGCTGAGATGCCTGTTTCTTATCCGGCTTTTTGATTTTCCGCTGGAATCAAGATTCTTCGCTGGGGATCTGCTCTCATACATAAACGAAAAGAGGTAGAATTATGGATTTTTTGAATGGACGTATCCGGCCGATTTACTTTAAGTATCTGGGCGCTGCTTTTGGAAGCGCTCTGATTACATCGATCTATTCTATCGTGGACATGGCCATGGTAGGGCAATATCACGGGCCGGACGGAACTGCAGCCCTGGCAGTCGTCGCTCCAGTCTGGAATATTATATACAGTTTGGGACTTCTCATGGGAACCGGCGGATCTGTCATCTTCAGTACATTAAAGGGCCGCGGAACGAAAACGGAAAACGAAAATGAATATTTTACAACCGCTTTGATCGGCTCTGTCATACTGGCAGTTCTTTCCTGGGCCGCAGTTCTCAAGTGGGAGGAATCTCTCCTGCTCTTCTTCGGCGCAGATGAACGTCTGCTTCCGCTTGCCCAGGAATATCTGCTCCCAATAAAATGCACCCTGCCCCTGTTCCTGTTCACTCAGTTCCTTGCGGGATTTTTAAGAAACGATCAAAATCCGGAACTGGCGACTGCCGGCGTCCTGTCCGGAGGCGTCTTTAACGTCATCGGCGACTATGTTTTCGTCTTTGTACTGGATATGGGAATCTTTGGGGCAGGGCTGGCTACCGCTATTGGTTCCTGTATTTCCGTGGTTGTGATGCTGACCCACTTCCGGTCAAAGAAAAATACCCTCACTCTTGTAAAACCCTCTGAGCCTCTGAAAAAGCTGAAAGAAATCTGTATCACCGGTTTTTCTACTTTTTTTATCGACATCGCCATGGGATTTTTGACTATTTTATTTAACCGCCAGATCATGAAATGTCTGGGAGCCGACGCCCTGTCTGTCTATGGTCCCATTGTAAATGTCAGCACTTTTGTCCAGTGCTGTGCTTACAGCGTTGGCCAGGCTTCTCAGCCTATTATCTCCATCAATTACGGAGCCAAAAAAGGCGGCCGGATCCGGGAGACTCTCTCTTACGCTCTGAAAACAGCGGCAGTTTTCGGTGTCTTTTGGACTGTTCTGAGTCTGACTGCTCCCAACCTGTACATTCGCATCTTTATGGAGCCAACGGAACACATTCTGGAAATCGCACCGGCTATTATCCGCCACTACAGCATATCCTTCCTGCTGTTGCCCTTTAATATCTTTTCTACTTACTATTTCCAGGTGCTGCTGAAGCCCAAAACCGCGTTTGTTGTTTCTGTATCCAGAGGTCTGGTTGTCAGCGGCGCTCTGATATTGGCGCTCCCCAGCCTTTTAGGCGCTGACTCTCTCTGGTTCGCCATGCCTATTACAGAACTGATCACAGCACTGTACGCCGGGCGGATGATGGCAAAGTATACGAAAGAGCTGCCGGCGTAAATCCTCCGTGCACTGATGCTGTACACCAAACAGAAAACTCAAACGGGAACATTCCGCGATCGGCAATCCTCGATCCAATGTTCCCGTTTCTCTCTCTGGCCGACTCAGTGAGCCAGCATATTCTCAATAAATATTCCATATCCCCTGGTTGAATCCTGGACAAATACATGAGTGACTGCCCCGACCAGCTTTCCATCCTGAATAATGGGACTTCCGCTCATCCCCTGTACAATCCCGCCAGTCAGATTCAGCAACTCCTCATCCACCACCTTGATCACCATACCTTTGTTTTTATGGGATGTAGAGTAATCTACCTTTTGGATTTCTATCTTATAGTCTTTCACTTCCCCGGATACGCTGCTTCGTATGACGGCCTCACCTGTATGAACATCCTGGCGGTAGCCGATAGGCAGCGCTTCCCCTGCAAGCTGATTTCTCAGTTCTTCCCCCGCCGTACCAAAAATTCCTTCTTCCGTGTTGGCAGTGACAGTTCCAAGCTGCGAGGCGGGGCCATAGTAGATTACGCCGCTCATAACGCCAGGCTTTCCGGGGGAGCCTTTTTCAATCCCCATAATCTGAGTTTCATAGAGAGCTCCTTCTTCTATAGACACTACTTCCCCTGTATCGCTGTCGCTGATGCCGTGGCCCAAAGCGCCGAATTTTCCATTAAGGTCCAGATATGTCATGGTTCCAATCCCCTGCGTATCGTCCCGGACCCAGGCCCCCAGCTTATACGTACCATCATCTGCAGCAACGGTATCTACATTGACCTCCATCTCCTCCCCGTCTCTGCGTATCTTCAGCTCTACTTTTCCTGTCCCATTGGCTCCCGCCTGGTTGACAGCCTCAATCAACTGTTCTTTATTTTCCAGGGGTTTTCCGTCCACCTCCTCAATATAATCCCCGGATTTTAGCAGCCCATATGCCGGTTCTGTCTCCTGGCCGGATGCGTCGGTAATTTTTCCTGTTCCAATCACCATAACACCGTCTGATTTTAAGTAAATTCCCACCGGAACGCCACAGGGGATGGCATAATGGGTATCCACCACATTGACCTGCATCTCCTTTAGCTGAAACAGGCCAAAGAGTTTTACCCCTACTTTATAGCTGCCCTGGGTCTCAGAGTAAAGGGCCACCGGCTGGCCGGTCTCAATTCTTACTTCTCCCTTGGGAATATTGGAACCATTGCCCACTGCCACTTCTTCGCTCTCGCTGGTAAAACTGGCGCTTAAAGGCAGATTCAGGCTGAACAGTTCTTCTTCCTCCGCCACAATGTTGACTTCATCCGGAATAGACCGGTCCAGATAGTACCAGGTAAAACCAACCGAAAATAAAAGTGCTGCACAGAATATCCGGCGCAGCACCTTGTAAAAATGCTTCCGTTCTGTCATAGCCATACCTCCTCTTCTTGCGTCTACATGAGTTAGTATGAGTCAAAACGGAAAATGTAATCTGTCAGAGTTTAGTTTATTCGCCCATCTTTGTTTTGTCTGCCAGTTTTTTCATTTCACGGGCGTTTTCCAGAACCGTGTCTGTAATTTCTGCCCCGCCCAAAAGTCTGGCCAGCTCATGGACGATCTCATTGTCTTTTAAGCAGCAAATCGTCGTCACAGTGCGCCCGTCTTTCGGTGACTTGGAAATTTCGTAGTGGCTGTCAGCCATGGCGGCAATCTGCGGAAGATGGGTAATACAGATCACCTGATGCTTTTTTGCAATCAGTGAAAGTTTTTCTGATACTTTTTGGGCCGTTCGGCCGCTGATACCAGTGTCAATCTCATCAAAAATAAGGGTGGGAATGTCATCCGTATCCGCCAGCACAGCTTTTATAGCAAGCATGACACGGGAAAGCTCGCCTCCCGAAGCTACATCTTTTAATGGCCTTGCCGGCTCTCCGGGATTAGCAGAAATCTTAAACTCTGCCTCGTCAAAGCCGTTGGAAGTGTAATGATCCAGGCGGGTCAGGTCAATCGAAAAATCCACATTCAGAAAATTCAGATCCTCCAGAGCTTTTTGAATCTTATGGCTCAATGTCTGACAGCCGTTCTGCCGGATCTGATGTAATTGTTGGCACAAATTCTCCATCTGAATCCTGGATTTTTCCAGTTCCTTTTCCACTTCCTGCCGGATCTGGTCGTAATTCTCCAATTCTTCCAGACGTTTCCGTTTCTCAGCCAAGGTATTCAAAATTTCCTCGATTGTCCCTCCGTATTTTGCCTGAAGCCCCCTGATCTGATCCAGCCGAACTTCAGTCTGCCGGAATCGTTCTTCGTCAAAGGTTCTCTCATCCATGTATGCGGCCACTTCTCTTCCCGCATCTCCAAGAAGACTTTCCAAATCGTCAAGCAGCGCTTTTATGTCAGAAAGACCGGCCTCATCATACTGGTACACGCCATCCAGCTCCCGGACAGCCCTGCTGACCGCATCTCCCTGGACAGCCTCATAGACCGCCGAAAGGCTTTCCATTATTTTTCTGGAATGGGCAAAACGGCGGTATTCCAGTGCAAGTTCTTCTTCCTCACCCGGCCTTAAGGCTGCCTGCTCGATCTCCTCAATCTCGAACCGACAGAAATCGGCCTCCCTGAGCCTTCCTTCCCGGTCCATGCTGAATGCTTCCAGGCGTTTCCCCAGCTCCTGGAACCTATGGTACTCTTTTGATATCTTTTCTTTTATGGAATGGGTTTCTTCTCTCAGATAGGCGTCCAGAATTTCCAGATGTTTTGATTTGTGCAGAAGGGACTGATGGTCGTGCTGTCCATGGATATCCAAAAGCAGGCTGGTAATCTGCCTAAGCCTTCCGCTTGTCACAGTCTCATCGTTGACCCTGGCCGTGCTCCTGGAAGCCATGATTTTACGTGATACAATTACCAGGCCGCTGTCATCCGGAAAGACGTCCAGTGCTTTCAACGCCTGAACCTTTTCCGGTTCTTCCACCGAAAACAGCAGCTCGATATATGCGCTCTCCGCCCCCTGGCGAATGCTATCCCTGGATGCTTTTCCACCCAAAGCCATGTTGATGGAGCCAATGATGACAGACTTACCGGCTCCGGTCTCTCCGGTCAGAATATTTAAGCCCTTTTTGAATTCTATGTCAGCCTGCTCGATAAGCGCCAGATTCTTTACGTGTAATTCCAACAGCACGAAACCGCCTCCTATTCTGCAATCAGCTTGCGGATCTTGTCCATGACCAGAATCGTATCATCCACACTCCTTACAGCGCACATAATCGTATCATCTCCGGCAATGCATCCGACGATCTCATGAAAATGAATGGCATCCAAAGCTGCAGCAACCGCCATCGCCATACCCGATACTGTCTTAATAACCAGAATGTTCTGTGCCATATCCATACTGGCATAGCCGTCCCGCAAAATCCGGATATACTTATCGCTGAAAGTCCCCTGGGGTTTTAGAACCATATAGCGCTGTTTTCCGCTCTCCGACTGAATTTTTGTGAGCTTCAGCTCCCGGATATCTCTGGAAACCGTAGCTTGGGTAACCTGAAAGCCCTCCTTGGTCAGATATTCCGCCAGTTCTTCCTGTGTCTCTATCTCATATTTTCCAATCAGTTCTACGATTTTGCTGTGTCTTTCTACTTTCATCCGCTTCCTCCTTCGCCGCCTATATCCCTGCCAATTTGTTGCTTAGGTTTTCCAGAAATGAGACCTGTTTCAATCTGATCAACCTGGTAACTCTGTCGGATTTTGTGATGACCACCTGGTCTCCTCTTTTCAGTTCAAAGATCATATCCCCGTCAAAAACAGCGGCCTGGCTGCCCTCCCGGACTTCAATGCATATCTCATCTTCAGCCGACAGTACGATGCTCCTGGCGTTTAACGCATGGGAGCAGATCGGCGTCAGTACCGTCATACATGCATTGGGGGCCACAATAGGGCCTCCGGCCGAAAGATTATAGGCCGTAGAACCAGTAGGCGTAGCGGCAATCAATCCATCGGCCGTATACTCGTTTAAAAATTCTCCATTTACATAGACGCCAAAGCGCAGGACCCGGATAACATCTCTGTGAGTCAGGACAATTTCGTTGAGAGCAATATCCTTCACAATTTCCTTTCCCGTCCGGATAATCCGGCCATCCAGCATCATCCGCTCTTCAATCTGGTACTGGTCTGCCAAAAGAGCGTTTGCCATCTCGCGAATGTCTTCATCCCTGCTCACCTGTGTCAGATAACCCAGATGGCCGCGGTTGATTCCCACCAGGGGGATTTTTCTGTAAGAAAGTCCTCTTGCCGCCTGGATCAACGTGCCGTCTCCGCCTATAGTTATAATGCAGTCTGTGTCTTCCGGCGCTTCATAGCATCCGGCACCTCGAAGGTAACCGTCCTTTCTGTTCTGCTGCTCAATCTGGCAGGATGCGCCGTGACTCCGCAGATAGCTCTCCACCACCTCGACAGTTTTTTTTGCTTCTTCTTTGCTGCTGTTCGCTATAATGTAAAAATTTTTCATCTGTCTTTTGGCTATTCCCTTCCATTCTATAAATTTTCATGGGACTGCTCCACGACAGCAGCCGGATCTATAAGATTCCCAACTGTCTCTGCGCCATCCGGACGGTTCTGAAGATATAACAGATACTCAATATTTCCCTCAGGGCCGCGGATTGGGGAATATTCCAGATTCAGCAGCTCAAATCCAAGCCCGGCAGCAAATTCCATTACCATCCGGATCACTTCCAGATGAACCTTTTTATCCCTGACTACGCCTTTTTTTCCTACTTTTTCCCGCCCCGCTTCAAACTGAGGCTTGATCAGGCAGACCACCTGTCCCTCATCTGTCAGGAGAGATTTCACCGGCCCCAGAACTTTCGTCAGGGAGATAAAGGAAACATCGATGGAGGCAAAATCCACCGGCTCTTTTATCTCTTCTCTGGTGACATACCGGATGTTGGTTCGCTCCATACATACAACCCTCGGATCATTCCTCAGCTTCCAGGCAAGCTGGCCGTGGCCTACATCCACAGCGTATACCTTGATTGCTCCATTCTGCAGCATGCAGTCCGTAAATCCGCCGGTAGAAGAGCCGACGTCCATACAGACCTTCCCTGTCAGATCCAGGCCAAAATGAGTCATGGCTTTTTCCAGCTTCAGACCGCCCCGACTGACATATTTCAAAGTTGTGCCTCTCACTTCAATAGCCGCTGTCTCCTCAAAGGTGCTTCCGGCCTTGTCCTCCTTCTGACCGTCCACGTAGACAATCCCCGACATAATAATCGCCTTTGCCTTTTCCCTCGACTCTGCCAGATTCCGTTTTACCAATAATACGTCTAATCGTTCTTTCATAGTCCCTTATCTCAATTCTGTATTTCGTGAAAGCCCCGGCTGTCAGAACAGACCGCGGGCCTTTAACTGTCTTAAAATGGAATCACTGTCGATTCCCAGCTCTTCTCTCAGCAGGGTGACGTTTCCGTGCTCTACATAGGCATCCGGCAAAGCCACCTGAATCACCTTGATTTCAGGATCATGCTCATGGAGATAGGCTGACGCCGCCAGCCCGAAGCCACCCTGAAGGACATTCTCTTCCATCGTGACGATTACCGGATGGTTCTGTGCAAGCCTGTCCAGCAAACCGGTATCCAGCGGCTTCACAAATCTCAGATTTGCCAGGGAGCAGTTATGTCCCATGGCTTTTAACTTTTCTCTGATATGCTCTCCTGTGCTGACCATACTCCCGACAGCCAGAATCGCGATCTCACCTTCCTCGTAGAGGATCTCCCCTCTGCCGTACTCAATTGGCGCCCTGAACTCTTTTAATCCCCGGTAAGCCTCGCCCCGCGGGTACCGGACAGCGATCGGGCCATTATAGTCCACGGCAAAAGCCAGCATATCTTCCAGCTCCCACCTGTTTTTCGGCGCCATGACACTCATATTGGGAATTGCTGTCAGGTAGCTCAAATCAAAAATTCCCTGGTGAGTCTCCCCGTCGCTCCCCACCAGTCCTGCCCTGTCAATGGCAAACACCACCGGAAGATTCTGCAGGCAGACGTCATGGACGATCTGATCAAATCCCCTTTGAAGGAAAGATGAGTATACCGCCACCACAGGCTTCAGGCCCCCGGCTGCCATTCCAGCCGCAGATGTCACTGCGTGTTCCTCCGCAATTCCCACGTCAAAAAACCGATCTGGAAATTTCTGGCCAAACCGCTTCAATCCGGTGCCGTCCGGCATGGCTGCCGTCACTGCCACCAGCTCCGGGTGGCTCTCACCCAGACGGCAAATTGTCTTGGAAAATACGTCCGTATAAGTCGGATATTCCTTCCGCTTCAGAGGTTTCCCGGTAGAAATATCGAAAGGCTCGACTCCGTGGAACCGGGAAGGATTCTTTTCCGCCGGCCGGTACCCCTTGCCCTTCTTTGTCAGCACGTGGACCAGCACGGCGTGATCCAGCCTCTTTGCCTCCTGGAACGTCCGGTACAGCAGTCGGATGTCGTGGCCGTCGATAGGCCCCAGATAGGTAATTCCCATATTTTCAAACAGCATTCCCGGAATAAAAAGCTGTTTGATGCCGTTTTTCGTTCGCTTAATCTTATCAATAAGAGGCTGTCCCATTCCAGGAATCCGGTCCAGGGCCTCTGTCACCCATTTTTTCAGCTCATTGTACCCCACATCGGTTCGCAATCCGCTGAGGTAACGGGACATTCCGCCCACGTTTTCCGATATGGACATATTATTATCGTTCAATACGATAATAAAATTTTTCTGTATCCGCGCTGCATTGTTCAGGGCCTCATACGCCATCCCTCCGGTCAGCGCGCCGTCCCCGATCACTGAGACCACTTTATAATCCTGACCCAGAATGTCTCTGGCCTGGGCAATCCCCAACCCTGCAGAAATCGAAGTGGAACTGTGCCCTGTATCGAATGCGTCATAAGGGCTTTCCTTCCGCTTTGGAAATCCGCTTAATCCTCCGTGCTGGCGCAGTTCGTCAAAAGCGTCCTTTCTTCCGCTGAGAATCTTATGGGTATAAGACTGATGTCCCACATCCCAGATGATCTTATCCTCCGGAAGATCAAAGGCCTTGTACATAGCGATCGTCAGTTCTACCACCCCCAGGTTTGAGGCCAGATGTCCCCCTGTGTGGCTGATCTTTTCAATCAAAAACGCTCTTATCTCTGCAGCTAAGGTCGTCAGTTCCTCCCAGTCCAGTGTCTTTACATCCTCAGGGCTGTTAATCCGTTCCAGTATCATGGCAATCCGTCCTTATTTTTCCCTGGTGACCAACATGGCTACCAAATTTTCTAAAAATACATTTTCTCCCGGAAGTGCCCGGATGTCCTGAATCGCTTCTTCCGAGATGCGTGCTACATCTTTTCTGGCCTTCTCAAGCCCCTCTAATGTCACATAGGTCGTCTTACAGTTTTTCTCATCGCTGAGTACCGGTTTTCCCAGTACTTCCTGGCTGCTGGTCACATCCAAAATATCATCCTGGATCTGAAAAGCGAGGCCGATCTTTGACGCCGCGCTTTCAGCCAAACGGCAGGAGTCCTGGTCTGCTCCAGCCATAACCGCACCAATCACCATGGACGCCTCCAGAAGGGCGCCGGTCTTTAAGCGGTAGATAAAATCCAGTTTTTCCCTGGAAATTTCCTGGTTGGTCAGCTCCACATCCACAGTCTGACCGCCGATCATCCCATAGATTCCTGTCTTATTCGCCAAGATCCGGATGGCCTCCCCCACTCTTTCTGGATGGCCGGATATCTGAAATGCGCGGCAGGCCGTCTCAAAGGCAAACACAATCAGGCCATCGCCCGCCAGAACCCCCATATCTTCTCCAAAGGCAGCCCAGGTGCTCTTTTTTCCTCTTCTGAATTCGTCATTATCCATGCAGGGCAGGTCATCGTGGATAAGAGATGAGGTGTGAATCATCTCAATAGCGGCCATAAAGGGAGCAATCTCTTTTAGAGACCCTCCGAACAGCCTGCATACCTCCTGCATCAGCAAAGGCCTCAGACGTTTTCCTCCAGCCTTCATACTGTAATTCATGGCCTCCAGAACTGTCTTCTGGTACCCCTCTTCCTCAGGAAGATACCGGTATATCGTCTCTTCCACTTCCCGGATCCGCTCTTTTAGTTCTTCTTTAAATTCCCTCATCGCCCTGTTCCTCACTCAGCACCATGATCTGCTTCTCTACTTTATCGATCTTATCATTACAATATTTGACCAGCTTCATACCTTTTTCATAACAGGCAAAACTTTCTTCCAGAGAGATTTCCTGAGTCTCCATCCTCTCCAGCACGCTCTCCAATTCTTTGAACGTTTCTTCTATTGTTAATTCTCTGCCTTCTTCGCTCATATTTCCTCCACTTTTCCGTCCGTCTCCGTTCTTTTTACCTCCGCCAGGATCTTTCCGTCACGGACGTGGACGGTAATCTGCCGTCCTGGCTCTACCTGATGGACGGAAGATATTTTTCTGCCATCCTCTCCGGCTATAAATCCATAACCCTGGCTCAGTTTTTCCAGCGGAGAAAGGCCGGAAAGCCTGCCGGAAAGCAGGGCCAACCTGTGCTGGTTTTCTGTGAGGGCATCCTTTATATTCCGTTCCAGACGGCTCTCCAAATCTGCGGCCCTCTGTCTCTGATCATCCAGCTTTTTCTGAGGATGCTTCATTTGAAGACGGTATCGGTATTCCCCGCAACGATAGCGCATTTTTTCTGTATCCCGTCTGGCGGCCCGAAACAGCCTCTGTCTGTAGTATTCCAACTGCGCTTCAAACTGCGCGTAATCGAACACAGCCAGCTCCGCAGCCGCAGAAGGGGTGGGTGCCCGCAGATCGGCTACATAATCAGCAATCGTCACGTCTGTCTCATGGCCCACTGCTGAGATCACAGGCGTTCTGCAGGCAAAAATAGCTCTGGCTACCATCTCTTCATTAAAGGCCCACAGATCTTCGATGGAGCCGCCGCCACGGCCTACAATAATCGTATCAAGTCCCATGGCATCCAGAGTTTCGATTCCCTTCACAATGCTGTATTTGGCTCCTTCCCCCTGAACCAGCGCCGGGTAAAGAATAAGCTGAACATAGGGATTTCTCCGTCTCGCAATATTCATGATGTCCCGCACTGCCGCGCCGGTGCTGGCTGTCACGATACCGACCCTCTTGGCGTACCTGGGAATCGGCCTTTTGTACCGGGCATCAAACATCCCCATCTCTTCCAATTCATTTCTCAGAGCCTCAAACCGCTTAAAGAGATCCCCCGCTCCGTCCAAGGTAATTTCCCTGGCGTAGAGCTGGTATTTTCCGTCCCTCTCATATACGTCCACAGAGCCGCTTACCACTACCTGCTGGCCTTCCTGAAGCCGAAATGCAAGACCCTTGCGCTGTCCGGCAAACATGACAGCAGCCATGGCGCTGCCGCTGTCCTTAAGGGTAAAATAGATGTGGCCCGAAGTGTGGTATTTACAGTTGGATACCTCTCCTTTGACTGAAATCCGGTTCAGGGCAAAATCCTGAGCAAACATGTTTCTGATGTAAGAATTCACCTGGGATACCGTATAGATGCTGGCCATATCACACCAGCTTTGCCAGAATGCCGTTCACAAAAGCAGGAGAATCATTTCCGCCAAACTTCTTTGCCAATTCCACTGCCTCGTTGATTGCAACCTTATCCGGGATCGCATCATCATATTTCATCTCATAGAGCGCCAGACGCAGAATCGTCAGCTCCACCTTTCCCATTCTCCGGGTCTTCCAGCCCTCAGCTACCTGATTGATCATTTCATCCAGTTCCGGAATCTTTACCATGATCATCTCGGCCCGCTCTTTTAAAAGGGTGCTGTCTTTTTCCTTCAGCTCTACCTTATGAAGAATCTCATCCACTCCCTCCGGCGTTGTCTCATCCTCCTCCGGAGCAAGGAAGTACTGTTCCAACTGATCCTCCTTTTCTTCTGCCGGGTAAAAATCTGCACAGAACAGCATTTTAAAGCAATGCTCCCGCAATTCTCTTCTGGTCATGTATTCTTTTTCCTCCTGAACTGTATGGTTATTCCCGCCAAATAGACGGGCTTTTAGGCGTTTGGAATTATTATAGCAAAAGGAGAAAGGTTTCACAAGAGTTGTGGGACAGATTTCTGTTTCTGCCTTTCCGAATGGAATCAGCAGTCAGCACACAGAAAAGGATACGAAAAAGGGGATGCCGCAAAACATCCCCTATCGCTTCATCATAGATTGATCCTACTGGTCTTTACTTCTCCGCGTCCATATTGACTCCGGCAATTTTGATATTGACTTCCAGAACGGTGAGTCCTGTCATATTTTCAATAGCGGTCTTTACCTTATCCTGGACTTTTGCGCTGACATCCGGAATATTGTAGCCGTACTTTAAATAGAGTGAAAGATCAACACAGACATGCTCTTCCGTCACATCGATCTTTACCCCTTTTGACAGATTTCTCATGCCAAGTTTTCCTACCAGTTCGTTGGTGATGTTTCCGGCCATGGAATCGACCCCTTCGACCTCCGTAGCCGCAAGCCCGGCGATGATCGCCACGACCTCGTCTGCAATCTGCACTTCACCGATTTTATCTTTTTCATATAATTTATGAGTACTGCGATTTTCTGTCTCTGCCACGATCATTTCCTCCTGTCCATATAGATTAGGTCTATTATAGCAAAAACAAAAGCATTTGGAAAGGTCGTTTCAGAATATTTTGCTGCCTTCTATTCCGCAAGGTTCAGCAGCGTGATCACGATCTGGTCGGCCCCAACCTCGGCTTTCCGCTTTACAATATCCTCGATCTGTGCCCGCTGGGGATCGGTAATGCTGGAAGCATTGACAACCACATCGACTTTGTCGCTGCTGATGCTGACCACTGGATCCGAAAATCCCTTTGCCATCAAAAGCGTCTCTGCGGCATTTTCCTTTTCCGCCGTCTCAGTCAGCTCCACCATATTCTGGATGGCCTGCTGTTTGGCGGCTTCCTCAACAGATGGGCTGTTGACGATTTCCATCAAAGCCTCTTTATTTTTGGCTCTGACCTGTTCCCTGCTAAGCTGGACATTGGCTATGTAGTCCGAAACGCTGATTCCGCTGGTCAAAACGGCTTCACCGGGATTCTCAATCCCCGCCTCGCTTTCCGCAGCTTCCGCCTCTGCTTCTGCGGCAGTTTCGCCCGCAGCCGCCTCTGCGCCGGCTGTCTCCACACTGGCAGTTTCTTCCGCCGCTTTGCTCTCCGCATCCATGCGGTCAATATCCTCCGCATCCTGATCCAGACTGGCGATCTCCATCATCTGCCCATCTCCCGGATACGTCCCTGCCGACTGGTTTTCTGCCAACAAATCTTCTTCTGAAATATCGGTAAGACCCGCCTCGAAAGCGCCGCCTGCCCCTAATTCTTCCTGCCCCGCGTAATTCAGATAGCCGGCAGCCGCAATCATGATCGCCAGCGTGGTAATAATGATCTGGTTTCTGCGAAACAGGCGTTTCATGTTCAACTCCTTTTTCGGTTTACTGCTGTCCCTTTTCAGTTTCATTTCCCTCGCTCCTTTATTCCACCCGCTTTAACACTTTTATTTTATGTGCGGGAAGGCCAAATAATGCTTCCATTGCTTCAGAAATTTCCGCTTCTATTTGAGGACTTCCCCCGCCGGAAGCACTGATCACGATGCCGGATATTTCCGGATACAATTCTTTTTGGATGATCGGCTGGTTTCCTTCCCCGCTGTCTGTCAAAACCGTCGTTTCTTCGGAATCCGACTGAAGGATCTCCCTGTTTCCGCCTGATGAATCCTGCTCTTTTGTGGAAGAGGATGAGGTGCTCTGATCAGTCTGGAGCACCTTCTCTTCCGTAGATTTCAGGGCAATCATAACATCCACCTGACCTACTCCTTCCACATTTTTCAGGATTTCCTTGACCCGCTCTTCCAGACTGGCCACATAGGAATTATCTCCAAAGGTGGCGGTACCCCCGCTCCCGGGCATTCCCTCCGCTTTCCCGCCCTCTGTTCCGGAGGTGCCAGTATCATAGAGAGTCCCTTTTTCCTGGCTCTGTCCAGCAGGCATGGCAAGAATCATCAGAACTGCCCCTGCCAGGAGAAGAAGGAGCCATTGCTCTTTTTTAATTTTCCCATTGAATTTCCACATGGTCTTCCTCCAATCCATATTTATCTGCGATCTGACTTCTCAGCTTAAGCCCTGCTGGATCCACTGGGACTGTCTCCCCAGGTTCAGATGTTCGCTCAGAGTCATCCAAAGTAATCTCCTCTACAGTGATTCCCGCTGCCTGTACTCCGGCCGCCGCTTCCCGGCTTTCCTCCTTCTTCCAGAGAGTCAACTGCACTGCCTGTATCTCACCATAGCCGTCCTTCTCAGGATCTTGTTCAATTATTACACGGGCTTCAGCTCCGAAAGCCCCTTCCTGTCTTGCCATGGCCTCAATATCGTCCTCAATCAGTCCGGCATACCCTTCTGTGATCTTCTGAAATCGTTCCTCCTCCATCTCCGATGCTCTCTGGCGAAATTCCCCCGCCATCCCCTCATACTGAATCCCTTCAAACATTTTTAAGATCTGCCTATCCAGTTTCAGGGGGCCGGTTACCGGCTGGATCACCAGAAGAATCAACACCAGCCCTGCAAACAGGCGGAAATATTTCTCATAATTCTTTTTGGGGAGCAGATCTGCCAGCACCGTCACTAACACCATATAACAGGCGATCTGCTTTACCCACTCTAAGATTCCTTTCATTTTCTCACCCTGCAAAATATGTAACATTCGTAGAGGCACAAACAATCGCCAGACTCACGGCAAACAAGAGAAGGGCTGTCCAGATTAGATGAATCAGCAATTTGTGGGCCTCTGATATTCCCTGAATGCAGCTAACCACTCTTTTGTCGCATACTGGCTCCAGCAAAGCGGCGGCACCGTGGTATAAAAGTGCCAGCACCGCTAGCTTGAGAAGAGGCAGAACCGCTATTGCACCTATCACCACTGCTCCGGCGGCACCTATAGAATTTTTTATCAAAACCCCGGATCCGAGGATCACCTGGGTCACACTCCTGGCCCCCTGACCGACTCCGGGAACCGCCTCGATCAGTCTGATCAGTCCGGTCTGTCCCGCTGCGTCCAAACTTGGAAGAACCATAGCCTGAATCAGTTGAAAACCCATCATCAGTCCCACCATAGTCTTTAGGCCCCATCGGACAATCTGGCCAATCAGCTCTGTCAGCCGGGAAATACTGTCTTCTCTGGAAATTTTTCCTGCAAGAACCAAAAGAGCATACATTTTTATCAGGGGAAGGCCTGCCATGAGACAGATTCCCTGAAAAATCCCTATCATTCCCAGGGTCGTTTCATAGAGAGCACCACTGGAAATACTTCCCCCGGAAAAAGCTACTGCCAGAAAAAAAGCCGGGAGCAGTACTTTCATAAAATTCAGGAGATGGTTGAGAACGTCAGAGGCGATTTTCAGACTCTGATAAAATCCGGCCGCCAAGCAGGTAAACAGCAACAGATAGGTGACAAAAAATCCGGTCTCTGATATCTGGCTCCCGGAAAAGACCCCGGAAAATCCAGAGAAAACGGCTCCCACAAGCCCCAAAAGCATCACCTGAATCAAGAGTCTGCTTCCCTGTCCCACTTCAGATACCAGCCCATCTCTTACTGCTGTCCCAACTTTGATTCCAGCCTGTTTAAAATCCCCGGCCAATATGTCCTTCGCCAATTCCGTAAAGGACAGGCGGATTCCTTCCGGCTGATTCTGCCCCAGATACTCTTCGATCTCCTCCAGACCGAATTCCTCAATCTCTGGCTCCGATAACAGTTCTGAGAAATCCGAGTCCTCTGACCCTGTCCTGTTTTCCCCAAAAGAAAAAAATGGAAGTGCCATGGCCATAGCTGCGGCCAGAAACAGGCTGACTGCAACGCTCCGTCTCTGTCTTTTGGTCATGAGAGAAATCCCTCCAACGTTTCCAGCAGCGCCAGAATAATCGGCATGCTGACCGCTAAAATGGACAATTTTCCAAATATCTCTATCTGGGTCCCGATCGCGCTGTATCCGGAGTCCCGACAGATTCCGGAAGAAAATTCCGCCACGTAGGCGATTCCGATCATTTTAATCAGCGCCGTAAGGTAGACCTGGTCAATTTTTATATATTCCTGAATTCTTCTGAGACCCTCCAGTATGGTATCCATCCTTCTGATTCCATAAGAAAAAATAAACAGACATGCAGCTGCCGTAAGGTAGATTCCATATTCTCCTTTCAGCGCTTTGAACTGTACTGCCAGCATCACCGCTGTGATTCCCACAGCCGCCATCGCTATCACTGTCATTGGCCACCTCCCGGCATGCGCCTTTACAAAGAGAACAGTTCTTTAATGGTTTCAAACAATTCATAAATATATGGGACCATCCAGAACAGCACCAGCACCAATCCGGCCAGACTGGTCAAAAAGGCCTGTTCCTCCCGGCCGCTGTGCTTTAACACCTGGCAGATCACCGAGACCAAAATTCCCACAGCGGCAATTTTAAAAATCAGATTGACTCCCATCGCCCCTCCCTCCCATTTCCGTTAGAGAAATGTAATGGTAAGAAAAAGGCCTCCCATAATTCCCAGACTCATATACAGGCGGCATTTCTCCCTTTTATGTTCTTTCAGATAACCAATCGATTCATCCAACTGCTCCAGATAAAGAAGAAGGGTTCTCTCCTGCATGGTAAGATCCAGGTAGCCCAGGCTGTCCCCCAGGGCCTTTAAACGCTCCCAGTCATCGGAAAGCAACGGCAGTCTTGCCAGCTTGTCTGCCTCGCTTCTCCATATCTGCGAAAACGGCGTTCCGTCTCTAAATTCCAGCCGCTCTGCCGCTCTCTCAAACATTTCTCCAAAAGGGCCTCCCGCTTTTCTCCCTGACTGAAGAAGAGCCTCTGCCAGAGTCCCGTGCCCATAAAGGATCTCCCCTTTCAGATAGTAGATAAGCCGCCTGAGAGCGATCAAAAGTTCCAGCCGTTCTTTCCACAAAAAAGCCATCTGCCAGCCAAGGCCGGCTGCCCCCAGGCAGATGAGAAAGGCCCCTGCTGCCTTGATCATACCGCCAGCCCTTCCTTTTCCCTGCAGCTTTCATAGATTGGAGTCCCTCTGGAATCGTAAACGGCTTCCAGCGTCCCGGCGTGGAGCCGGCTGCTCAAGACCACATACCGGTCAAATGTCTTCTCCTCCACCAGTTTCCTTAGCACCGGTTTTTCCTTTAAATCTTCAATGGAATTGCCATGAACTGTCGCCAGCAGACGGCAGCCGCAGTTTCTGGCATATTCGATGGCTTCCAGATCTTCTCTGCTGCCAATCTCGTCTACTGCCACCGCTTCCGGAGCCATGCTTCGGATCAGCATCATCATGCCGCTGGCTTTCGGGCAGCAGTCCAGCACATCCGTCCGTATCCCCAGATCATTCTGGGGAACTCCCTGATAGCAGGCCCCCAGTTCTGACCGTTCATCCACTACGCCTACGGTCATTCCCCGGGTGATCCCTTCTCCATTTGAAATCAGGCGGATCAGATCTCGAAGAATGGTAGTTTTTCCGCATCGGGGAGGAGAGACGAAAAGGGTGGAAAGCACCTCACCCTCCCTGCATAAAAAAGGAAGCACCTTCTCCGCACAGCCCTTTTTTTGATGGGAAATCCGCACATTCAAAAATGAAATATATTTCAGCGTCTTGATTCTTCCTCCCTCCAAAACGGCCTGCCCTGCCAGACCGACACGGTGACCGCCCTGAAGGGTCAAAAAGCCCTGACGCAGCTCTTCTTCAAAAGCGTAGAGAGAATAGCTGCTCATATATTCAACGGTCTCTCTTATCTGATCCGGTGTGATGGCTGCTGCCCGGCAAAGCCGTTTCTCCAGTTTTCCGGTAGGCGAAATATAGTATTCTCTGCCGTCTTTCACCAATAAAAGAGGTTCTCCCGCTCTAAGGCGGATCTCCTGGACATCTTCATAATCTCCCGGCACCTGTGCCAAAATCCCTCTCAGATTTGCCGGAAACATCCTTAAGATCTCATCCTTCTTTTTCATAGCCTCACTCCTTTACCCTAATATATGAGGCCCTGTCCGATTTATGACCAGAATCACAGCGCCGGGTTTCTTTGTATGTAAAAACAGAGGCAGGAGCAACACCGATGCTCCTGCCTCTGTCTGTCTAGCATTGCCTGTATTCAATTGTAATCTGACCATCTTTTACGGAAACATCGGCGCAGGCTCCGCAGATCATCGGCATCATCGGAGGCAGATGCCCCAGATCCAGGTCCATGATCACCGGCACACCGTACTCTTCAAGCTGGGCCAGAACTGCCTGATACTGATCCAGCCCCATCATCTCCTGCCCGTGACAGTAGGGGCGTCCGATCAGAAATCCCTTTACGTTCTGGAACCATCCGCCATGCTTCATCTCCCAGACTGCCCTTCTGATCGCCATAACATTCAGATCGCAGGATTCCAGAAACCAGATCAATCCGTCCTCCCGATATTTTTCGGCAAACTCGGCCCCCCTGTCGTAACAGGTTCCCATCAGATTGACCAGGCAGTCAACGCAGCCGCCGATGAGCCGTCCCGATATCCGGATATCGGCCTCTGCTTTGGAAATCTCTTTTCCCCCTAAAAAGCACCGGATCTTTCTCGGTTCCGTCACATTGTAAGGAGCCAGGGGATTATCTTCGCTCTTTTGAGATTCTTTCTCCCACAATTCATACCCGGTTACTCCGGTCACCTGCCCGGTCAGGATTCCGTAGGCATCCCCAAGGGATTCGTGCCAGGGTTCCATACCAAAGGCGGCTGCACAGGGGCCGTATACGGCGGCTGTATCGCACAGAGTAGCAAGGAGAAACGTAAAATTCGTATTGTCTGAATACCCCATGTACCATTTCGGATCTGCTTTTCGGATGGCCTCAAAATCCACGTAATCCAGAATCTCGCACATTAATTCTCCGCCTCCGCAGGAGATCAGAGCGTCACTGTCCTTGCTGCAATAACTCTCTGTCAGCTCTTTTCCGCAGGCCTGAGGCGTATTGCTGATTCCAACTCCACAGCCTGCATAGCAGTTGGGTCCCAGCACAATTTTATGACCCTTCTTTTGAAAAATTTTCAGAGCATTGTCAAAAGCCGTCCGATACGGTTCAATGTTGCACCCAAAAGAGGGGGCCACAAAGCCTATTGTTCCGTCAAGGGGCAAATTTTTCGGGTATCTCATTGTCCCTCACCTCCTGTCTTCAGAATAAAACGATTAATAAAATTTCCGATACCGTCGTGATCATTGTCGTCTGTAATATAGTCTGCAGCGCTTTTGGTCTTCTCGCTGCCGTTGGCCATAGCGACGCCGATCCCGGCATTTTGGGTCATATCCCAGTCATTGTCTGCGTCTCCGAATGTACAGATATTTTCCATGGAAAAACCGTGAAGCTTTGCCGCCTCTGCAAGCCCCTGAGTCTTAGAAATTCTGGGATCCATGTATTCAAAGAGGATACTGGCTGTCCTCAGGGCCGCACACTTATACTGGTCATTGCGGAAAGTCCTGCTTCTCTCAATCACAGCATCCATATACTCCGGCTGGCAGACGATCATCACCTTCGGCCTGGGGGTTTTCAAAAACTCGCCGAAATCCACAATTTTATAAGGAATTTTATCGATCCTGGACAGATTTTTTACCCTTTCGTCTTCCTTTGGCGCATAGAGGACACCCTCGTAAGGGACAACGAAAGTGACGTCCATATCCTGATAATGGTCCATGATCTCCCAGATCAGGCTGCCTTCCAGAGGGAAACTGGATCGCTGGATCCCCAACGCCAGATCCCGGATTTCTGCTCCGCCAGAACCAATGATAATATCCGCCTGTCCTTCAATCCCCCACTCTCCCAGAAGATCCACCACACTCTTGGCATCTCTCCCGGTAGCAATCCCAAAAAGGATCCCCTGACTCCTGAGATTTTTAATGGCTGCGCCTGTAATCGGAGAGACAACTCCCTGGCTGGTGAGAAGAGTTCCGTCCACATCACAGATCACTGCCTTTATGCGGTCTGTCCTTTCCATCATATCTGCCCGTCCTTTCTCTCTTTAAGTATTTTGAGCTTTGTATTTTTCTCCCCACTCCCACATAGCATCTAAAACCGGTTTGAGACTATACCCCACCTCTGTCAGCGCATATTCCACGCGAGGCGGCACTTCCGGATAAACTGTGCGGGTAATCAAACCGCTTTCTTCCATCTGGCGAAGCTGAGAGGTTAAAACTTTCTGGGATACGTGTCCGATGGATTTTTTCAATTCTCCAAATCGCTTTGTTCCCGGCAGCAGATCACGCAAAATCAATACTTTCCATTTGTCGCTGATTAACATCAAAGTCGTTTCCACCGGGCATGCAGGCAGCTCTTTTGCTGGTGTGCCGGCGATCTCTTTTATGGTTTCCACAGTTTTGCCCTCCTTTCATAATGGCTTCTATCTGGTAACTACAGTGCAGTCTTCTTCTGCTGAAAGCCAGCTATCGTAAGAAAACTCTAAAAATTCCTCTATCTCTCTTTTTATATCCCTATCGGCCTCGCTGATTCTCACCGGCGTATCTTTTATCAATACAAGCGGATTGATATAACGCTTTTTGGCAGAGATTCTGACGCAGTATCGGTCTTCTCGTTTCTGGCGGCAGGCTTCCACAGCGCGCAGCTTTGTGTAGGTTCTCCACAAGCCGCTCACGCTCCTGCCCTGCTCCAGCTTTCTGATAACTTCTGTTTCCGTTTTCATTAGATCTTCCGGCAGGATATCTCCGCTTCGGATTGCAGTCTTCATCATGTCTGCCAGATACTGCATAGCAAATCGCTCTTCGTCTGAAACAAACCAAAAAGAATTTTTCAATGAGATTTTGGTGAACCTTTTTGCAGCTTCCAGGGTACAGAAGCACAGTTCGGGAGCCTTGTCCTCGTTTTCAGCAACAAAAAGATCCCGGTAAATCTCCTGTATTTCCGTCAATTCTCTCCGATATACCAGATAAGCATTTCCGAGGGTATATTCCAGCCGGTCTGCCGACAGCATAGGCGTATCATTATCTGCCACCGGATATCGGTGGTAATCGGCAACCTCAGAAATATCGATATCGTATTGATATAAAATCTCCATAATCTCTTTTGAATTTTCTATAACTGCCCGGGTCTTTTCTTCTGTCGATTCCTGATTCATATAATCCCGGTTCATAAAGTCAATGGTATGAGCGAACACAGGGGTGGCAATATCGTGAAGAAGACCAGCGGAAGCCTGTGTAAGGTCTCCGGTAAAATTCCATACGATTCCTGCTACGCCAAGGCTGTGAAGATATCGGGAATAAGGGCCGCGTATGTGGTGATAGGTTGCAAAATCAGCACGGTCACAGCCGCAGTGCATGCTGATATCTGCCAGCCGCTTCATGGCAGGCGTATCAGCCAGCTTTTCAACAATGGCCGGAAGGCTGCTGCAATAAATAGATCTGTACATCATCTTATTTCCTTTCCCGTCAAAAACAAAATCAATTCTCATACTCTCCCTCAGCCCGCTTTAGACGCAGGCAAAAAATTCCTGCCGCGATCAGAGAAATCGTATCCACAATCGGCTGCACCCACATGCAGCCGTACAGTCCCAGCAGTCCGTTCATCAAAAAGAGAAGGGGGATGTCCAGTACCCCTTTTCTCAGGACAGAACATACCAGGGACTCCTTAAACTTTCCCATAGCCTGAAACTGTATAATCATTGGATAGCAGACGGACATCATGGGCATGGCTGTCACCATCCTGCGAAGGAAATCCGCACTGTACCTGACAGTCTCCGGATCACTGATAAATAGTGTTGCAAGGCTGGGCGCAAAAATCTCATACACAATCAGGCAGAGCAGGGAAAAGGACAGAGAGACCCCGGTTCCAAAGCGGAAGGCTCTCCTTCTTCTCTCCTGATTTCCGGCAGAATAGTTGTAAGCCAGAAGCGGAAGAAGACCACTGGACACTCCTATTGAAAAATACAGCGGAAGCTGATCCAGCTTTTTCACGATTCCGAGAGCTGCCATAGCTTCTGTTGTGTACTGGGAGACAAATCTGGACTGAGCTGCAATCGCGACGACTGTCAAAGCATACTGAACCGCCGATGGAAATCCTGCCAACAAAACCGTTTTGAGATGGCGTCCTGCACACCGAAGCCGGGCCGGACCGATATTCACAACCGTACTCCCCTGTCTTAAGGCAATGTATATAAAAAAATACAGAACAGCAGACAGATTGGAAATCGCTGTTGCAGCCCCCGCTCCACGTGCTCCCATGTCCAAAAACTGAGGGAGAACAAAAAACGGATCCAGGATGGTGTTTAAAATTCCCCCCATTGAGACGCCGAATGCAGCCGCAGCCGCGCTCCCCTCAGCTCTCACCAGATTAGCCAGCAGCGTATTGAGAATGGTTCCCGGCCCTCCGATTACCACCGCCCACAGCGCATACTCAAAAGCAATATCGTAGATCTCCGGCGTAGCACCGCACAAGACAAGAATTGGACGTGCAAACACCAGAAACAGCGTACAAAACAAAACGGCACTGGCCAGCCCTCCCCAGAATGACAAAACCGCAATTTCCCGGGCGTCCTCCTCCCGTTTCATTCCAAGTGCTCTCGAAAGGGCACTGGCCCCTCCTACGCCGAACAGATTGGAAATCGCTGTCAGCATAACGAAAGACGAATACACCACTGTAATTGCAGCCGTCTGGTTGGGATCATTCAGCATTCCCACAAAATACGTATCCGCCAGGTTATAAATCAGTGCGATCATCTGGCTTGCAATGGCAGGTATAATCTGCCTGCACACTGCCTGCCGTATGGGCATGGTCTCGAAAACCGCTGTTCTGTCTGCTGTTTGATTCAAGTCAATCCCTCCTATTTATGATAGGGCTGCCCTGTAATGATCCGATAACTCCTGTAAATCTGCTCTAAAAGGATTACTCTCATCAATTGATGTGGAAAGGTCATTTTAGAGAAACTGAGAAGAAAGTCGGCCCGCTCCAGCACCTTTCTGGAAAGTCCCAGGGAGCCCCCTATAATAAAGGTAATCTGGCTGGTCCCCTCCACCGCCAAACGGTCCATTTTTTGGGCCAGTTCTTCCGAGGACATCATCTTTCCCTCTATTGCCAGGGCTATTACAAAGGATCCGTCTCTGACCTGGGAAAGGATCCTCTCCCCTTCCTTTTCTTTTATCTGCTCCTCCACAGCGGCGCTGGCCCCTTCCGGCGTTTTTTCATCTGCCACCTGAAGGATCTCTAATTTGCAGTATCTGGCCAGACGCTTGCTGTATTCGGCTATGGCCTGCTCCAAGTATTTCTCTTTTATTTTTCCCACAGTCACTAAGGTAATCTTCATTCTTCCAACTCCAAAATCATATCATACCAGACTGCTCCGCCATGAACCGATTTTGATAGCCCCAGGCATTGGTATCCAAATTTCTGGTAATAAGGAATTAACCGCTCCTTGCAGGTCAAAATCAGTCCCTTCCGCCCTTTCTCTCTGGCGTCCTGGATCAGGGTCTCCATAAGCGCGGCAGCAACCCCCTGCTTCCTCCACTGAGGAACAACATCCAGTCCAAAGACGCTCTGGTACGCTCCATCGGAGCGGTGCCAGCCGGCGTCTTCAAACATCTCGTCGCAGATGGTCTCCTGATTCACTGCCGCTCCGTTGATAAAACCAATGATCGCGCCGCTCTCTGTCTCCTCCGCCACAAAAAAGCTGTCCGGAAATGCCGACAGCCTCATCGCAAATGCCTCTCTCCCCGCCGCTTCCGACGCCGGAAAGCAGACAGCCTCCACCTTCGTAATTTCCTCAAGATCTTTCAGTTCTCCGTTGCGTATACTGTATCTCATAGTTTCCTCTCTTCGGCTTTCCGGCCCAAAGTCCCCGCATCAGCGCAATAGTCTTTTTGCCGTCAGCCATTCATATATTTGTGGTAACATCATCGAAACCAGGACGCTTCCCATGAAACCATCCTTTTTCTCTTTTCTGTCTCCTAAAAAGTTTATAAATTCACAAGGCGCACCCGGATCTTCCCTGCGCCGCAATGCTGTAAAAGCCGCAGCCTGCGCCCTGCTCTTCTGCGCCTCCTTCTGGGGCGGCCGGACAGCGGCGCAGATCGTCTCTTCCCCCGCCTCCGGCGCCGTTCCGGTAAACGCTGATGGCAACTGGGGACTGAGTTTCCAGCAGGAGGGACAGACGCCTGTCGGAAACGCCACATCCGATTATTTAAAACAATACCGCGCCTGCTATGTGGGGAATCCCCAGGAAAAGGTAATCTATCTGACCTTTGACGCCGGCTATGAAAACGGGTGCACCAGCCAAATCCTGGATGTTCTGAAAAAGCACAACGCTCCGGCCGCCTTTTTCATTGTAGGAAATTATCTTGAAACAAGCCCGGATCTGGTAAAACGAATGGTAGCGGATGGCCATATTGTGGGCAATCATACTTACCATCACCCGGATATGTCGAAAATTTCTACGGCCGAAGCTTTTCAAAAAGAATTGTCCGATTTAGAGGTCCTATATGAGCAGACCGTCGGTCAGCCCATGAAGCCGTATTACCGGCCTCCTCAGGGAAAATACAGTGAGGAAAATCTTCAGATGGCAAAAGATCTCGGCTATACTACTTTTTTCTGGAGTCTGGCCTATGTAGACTGGCTTCAGGATCAGCAGCCCTCCAGAGAAGAGGCTTTTCAAAAGCTGTTGAGCCGCATCCACCCAGGGGCCGTCGTTCTCCTGCACAGCACTTCCTCCACAAACGCATCCATCCTGGATGAGCTTCTGACCAAATGGGGGGAAATGGGGTATCGTTTTGGTTCCCTGGATCAGCTTGCCTCTGATCTGTCATAAAAGCTCTCTGCATCGACAGCGGGGCGGCCGAATCCGGCGCCCCGCATCCCTGGATATTGATTTCAAAAACACTATCAGGCGCAGGCACACCGGATCATTTCGCCCGGAAATAATATCCTACCCCCCATTTTGTGTGGACATACTTTGGATCGCTGGGACTGGGTTCGATCTTCTCCCTGAGTCGCCTGACGTGAACGTCCACTGTACGAACATCGCCGGTGTCCATGGCCCGATTTCCCCAGACCAGGGACAAAAGAGCCTCACGACTGTATACCTTGTTGGGATTGCAGACCAGCAATTCCAGCAGATCAAATTCTTTAGCTGTCAGATTGATCTCTTTCTCTCCAATGAACACCCTTCTCCCGTCCATATCCAGCTTCAGGTCTCCTGCCACGATCGTTCTGCTGTCGGCAGTATTATCCCGCTTTTTGCTTTTGGCACTTCGCCGCATAATCGCTTTAATCCTGGCCTTTACCTCCAGAATATTAAAGGGCTTCGTTATGTAGTCGTCTGCCCCGTATTCCAGGCCCAATATCTTATCCATATCTCCGCCCTTGGCCGTAAGCATAATAATGGGCGTCTCAGAAAATTCGCGAATTGCCTGGCACACTTCAAATCCATCTGCCTTCGGCAGCATTACATCCAAAAGAATAATATCGTACTCTGTCTTTTTTGCCTTCTCAATGGCTTCCTCTCCGTCATAAGCGCAGTCTACTTCCATTCCATCCTGTTCAAGACTGAACCGGATTCCTTTTACAATCAGTTTTTCATCATCTACTACTAATACTCGAGCCATCTTTCACACCTCTATCCTGGCCGTATCCTGTCTGTTGGGCAGTCCTCTGCCGGTCACGATACGGTAATCTCATCTTTTATCTTCTGAAATACGGCATCCTTGATGCCTGGAACCTTTTTAATATCTTCAATGGACTGGAACGGGCCATTCTCCTCTCTAAAAGAAATAATATCCTGGGCACGGGCCTCTCCAATCCCGCTGAGAGTCGTCAGTTGGCTGACCTCCGCTGTATTGATATTGATCTTTCCACTCTCTTCCGTCCATCCCGGCTCCCAGGAACTGCCGGCTGCAGCAGTCTCCCTGGCCTTTCTCGCTTCTTCCTCTGTGGGAACCTCAACTTTCATTCCATCCTCTATCTGTCTTGCAAGATTCAGAGCATCCCGGGCCGCTCCATCTGCAAAGCCTCCTGCTGCTTCTACAGCATCGAAGATCCTGCTGTCGGCAGGAAGCTCATAAACTCCGGGATTTAAAACTGCTCCGCAGACATGGACAAAATACCGTATTCCCTCGGAAGACTCTTCCACACTTTCGGAAGAAAAAAGTTCTGTGGATGGAAGCGGTTCTTCCAATATCACTGTTTCATTGGGAGAACCGCAGCCAAAACACAGGACACCGGACAATAAAAGTACAGCCGGCATCCTCCAATATTTTTTATTCAATGGCACCTCCAGTTCTGATGCCCTCTCAGCCTGTACTAATATTCTACCCAATGCCACATTCAATTACAAGCACTTTTTTCTGAAAAATGGCTCTTCCAATCACTTGGGACACCGCTATTTTTTAAAGATAATAATCCCGGCGATGGCAATAGCTGCTCCCCAAAATTTTCTCCACTCAAAGCCGGCCTTTTCCACTCCAAAAAGGCCAAAAACCTCAATTCCATAAGCCACAATGATTTGAGATACCACAATAAGAAGGGCAGATTGAGCCGGTCCCAGGCTTCCCACACTTTTAATTACTGTATATGTGATAAAAGCCCCCAAAATGCCTCCCAGCAGCATATATTTCGGTTCCACCTGCCAGAGCCCTGAGATCTGTTCCCTTCCGGTAAAAAACCACATGATCACACAGGCGGCCAAAGCTGTTAGCTGTACCCATCCGGAAGAGACCCAGATACTGGTCTGCTTGGTCACACCGGTATTAAGAACCCCCTGGATACTCATCAGTGCTCCGGATACCAGCGCAATGATCCATCCCATTTTCATTTCCTCTCTTTCTGCCGTCAACTGTCCCGGCTCATATAGGAATAAATTACCCCGCCGGCCCATTCTTTATTCAGATGACAAATTCCGTTGACACACGACCATTTTCGCGCTATACTCTCAGACGAAACAATATAGACACGCTAGGGGAGCTTTGGCTGAGACTGAAAAGATTCGTTCCTTTCTGACCCTCAATACTTGAACCGGTTAATGCCGGCGTAAGGAAGCATAGACGGCGCAGCGGGCCGGATAGCTGTCTGCTGCTCTTAAAAAGCAATCCCCTCCTGTCTGATTTAGAAGGAGGTTTTTTTATGTCCAATTTTCTAGTAACTGCCGACGGCGGCCTTACAGCCCCCGGATACGGCGTGTGTGCCGCTGCTGCCATTATTTTATTCTTTATCGGCGGCCTTCTGGGAAAGCAATCCAAGAAACCGGCGCTTTCCACAAAACAGCTTGTTTTCTGTGCTATGGCAATGGCTCTGGCATTCCTGACTTCATATATTAAGCTGTTTTCCGCACCGTGGGGCGGTTCCATCACCCTCTGCAGCATGCTGTTCATCTGCCTGATCGGAAACTGGTACGGCCTTCGCGCCGGCATCCTCACCGGGCTTGCCTACGGCATCCTTCAGTTCCTCCAGGAACCGTATGTGCTGTCCTTTTTCCAGGTCTGCTGCGACTACGTTCTGGCTTTCGCTGCTCTGGGGCTTTCCGGTCTGTTCTATAAATCCAAGAACGGCCTGCTGAAGGGCTACCTGCTGGGAATTTTTGCCCGCGGCGCTTTCCATGCACTGGGCGGTTATCTGTACTGGATGGAATATATGCCGGAAACCTTCCCCCAGGCTTTAAAACCCGTATACCCCATCGTTTACAACTATTCTTACATACTGGCCGAGGGCGTGATCACCGTAATCATCATCTGCCTTCCTCCGGTAGCCAGGGCTTTACAGCAGGTAAAGAGAAGGGCTGTTGAGTCATAAGCAAATCGAATACGGCCCGGAAGACATCTGCCCCATTGTCTGATGTCTTCCGGGCCCTTTTTATTTCCGGCATCCCTGTTTTGTTATTCCGTCACAGGACACAAGTCTGAAAATCATCCTCTCCGTTTTGCTGCAGCCCTTACCAGATGTTTTGCAAGGACCGAGGTCGTTACCGCTCCGACGCCGCCCGGTACTGGGGTTGCCATAGATGCGGTCCCTTCTAATGAATCGTAATCCACATCCCCGCAAAGATTTCCCTCTTTATCCACATTGATCCCCACATCAATCACCACTGCATCCTCACCGGCAAATGACTTATCCAGCATCTTTGCTTTTCCTGCTGCAGCTATCAATATCTCTCCTTCTCTGCAGACCTCCGGCAAATCCCGGGTCTTGGTATGGCAGATTGTAACCGTGGCGTTCTCCTTCAGCAAAAGCATTGCCAGCGGGCGTCCCACCACCATGCTGCGGCCTACTACCACAGCCCGCTTTCCGGCAATCGGAATCCCGTAAGCTTTCAGCACCTCGATGACAGCCTCCGCCGTGCAGGGGGCAAAGCCCGTCTCATCTCCGGAAAAGACTTTGGCGATATTGGTGGGGGAAATTCCGTCCAGATCCTTCTCGGGATCAATCAGGCGGGTAATTTTGTCTTCATCGATCTGTTTTGGAAGAGGTCTGAGCAGCAAAATTCCGTCAATGGCCGGATCTTCGTTAATGGCCAAAAATTCTTTTTCAAACGCTTCATGGGAGATATCTTGCGGAAACACAAAGGATTCCGCCGCCAGCCCCAATTTTTCCATTCGCTTCAGCGCTCCTCTTTCATAAGACAGATCGTCGGGGCGTTCCCCTACCCGGACAATTCCCAGTTTCGGGGCCGGCCCGGAAAGGGCTTTTTTCTGCTCATCAATTTCGTCTTTCATTTTTGCCGATACCGGCGCTCCTTTTAACGCGATCATCCCTTCAGCCCCTTTCTGACAGTCTCGTAAATCTCGTCGGCCTTCCTGGTTCCTTCCTCCAGAAGGCTGTCTGCCTCCCGGTTCAGTTCCTCTGCTTTGTCCCGGTTCTTCATAGACTTTGTGTTGATATAGACATTCATCACCGCGCCGGTGAGAGCCGCCCTGAGGAGCTGCACGCCGACCCCCACGTCGCTGACGGCCAGGCGGCTTCCCTTCTCGCCCAGAATCTCCATCAGCTTCAGAGTCTCCGCCGCTTCCCTCATAATCTCCATCGGCACCCGACTGGCTTCCAGAAGGTTTTTCTCCATGACCTGAGCTTTATATTCCTTCTCCTCATCCGTCTGGGAGGGGAGGCCGTAAGCGGCCGCCAGCGGTGTAAAAACCGCCGCATCCTCATCTGCCAATTTCAGGAAATGGCTCTGCCGAATCTCCAAATCCTTTAAAATTTCTTTTATCTCATCTTCCACTGCCGCATACTTTTTCTTTCCAATAGTCAGGTTGGCTACCATCTGCCCCAGAGCGTTTCCCAGCGCCCCTGCCAGAGCCGACGTCCCGCCGCCTCCGGGAACCGGGGCTTTTGAAGACAGTTCTGCTGCAAATTCCTCTATTGTCTGTTTCCGATTCTCCATAATGTCAGTCTCTCCTTCCTTCTCGTCTGTGTTCTAATTCTATCATACCACAGCTTGACCGCCTTTCCAATGGGAAACCTGCTTAACATATATAGCGGAGCGAAGAAAGCCTTCCAATCTTTCCTCGTCTACCCGCCTGATTTACGCACATGGGTTACAGTTGCCTTTGAAACTTTCACCACAAACTGACGGCATACCCGTCATACTATAAAAAGCCATCTGAGAGGTCGCCTCAGATGACTCTTTCTATAATAGGCTGTTATTTCACAATCTCCTAATTATCCTTCTTTGAACTGCAGCTCTTTTTTCTTTCCGCTTCTGCTCCTTATCCCGTACTTCCCCTCAGGATAATCTCCGGTTCAATGATCACAGGTGCCTGCGGCTCCTGATTTTGTAAAAGCCCGTGAAGGATCCTGACGCATAGTATGCCCATCTGCTCTGCTTTCATGTCCACAGTCGTCAACTCCGGCTGGCAAGTCAGAGCACTGATGGAATCCCCCCATCCAATCACTGATACATCTTCCGGAATTCTAAGTCCCGCTTTTCTCAGCTCTTTCATTCCTCCAATAGCAGTGATCTCCCTTCCAAAGATCAGCCCATCAAAAGAACACCCATTTTCCATCAACAGCCGGACAGCCCAAGCACCTTCTTCCATGCCGTTTTTGCAGGAAATGACCTGTTCTTCTTTCCTGTCAATCTTCAAGTCTTTCAGAATCTTTAAAAAGCTTTCTTTCATTCTCGCACCGAGATTTGTTTCTAAATCGCAGAGCAGACAAATTTTTTTCTTACCCTTGCCGTATAATAAACGGATTCCCGCTCTCAGTCCCTCCTGCTCATTCAGCAGAACAGAATAAAAATTCGGCAAATCAATTTCTCCGTTAGCCATCACCACAGGACTCCAGCGCATTTTGCTGGTAATTTCCGGATACTCTGCCAATCTGCTGAAAACAGAACCAATCGTTACAATTCCATCTACCTGTTTCTGCGACAATGTATTAATGTATTTGTCACAGTTTTCTATATTCTCCCCGGTATTGCACACCATCACATTGTATCCTTCCCGGCTGAACTCCTGCTCAACCGCATATACCTGACTCGCAAACTGAGGAATCCTGATATCTGTCACCAGAACGGCAACCGTCTTCATGGTCTTTGAAACCATCCCCCGGGCAATCGCGCTAGGCTTATAGTCGTATTTTTTAAGAACTTCCTCAATCCGTTTCTTCATCTCCGGGTTGACATTCCCTTTATGGTTCATGACTCTGGAAACTGTGGAAATAGAAACCCCGGCCTCGGCTGCGATATCGTAAATATTCATTTCCGTGCCTCCATATAGATAAGTACCCTGGTTTCTATTGTAAAACAAATCGAAGAAATTGTCACTATCAAAAAAGGAAAAAATTTACATTTTTCTGAGAAAGCTCCGGACGGCGGGGATACGAACCGCGTACTTGTACGCAGGGACGTATCCCCATCGGACGGTCAAGAGGTATGAGCAAGCAGGCCGACAGGACGGATTGCGAATGCCTCCGGCGATTCTCTTCTATATAATAGCCGCCAGCCGCCTTGCCATCTCATCGATCTCCGCCTCTGTAACTACCAGCGGAGGGATAAAACGAATTGTATTGTGTTCAGCACTGATCAGAACCAGCTTCTGCTCCAGCAGAGCGCTCCTTACGATCAGCGCCACCGGAACGTCCGGGGCGAATTCCAGCCCCTGGATCAGCCCCATGCCTCTGTGTGCCGTGATGCAGCTATGGTTTGCTTTCAGCTCCTCCAGCTTCTCCCAGAGATAATTTCCAGCTTCTTCCACGTGCTTCAGCAGATTTCTCTTCTCAAAAATATCCAGGACTGCCGAGGCCGCCGCCGTCACCAGTGGATTCCCTCCGTAGGTGGTTCCGTGGTCTCCGGGGACAAGAGCCCTGGCCGCCTCTCCGCAGGCCAGGAAGGCTCCTACCGGAACGCCGTTTCCCAGGGCCTTGGCTACCGTCATCACATCCGGCTTTACCCCGTACTTCTGCCACGCAAACATAGCGCCGCTTCTTCCCATGCCGCACTGGATCTCATCCAGGATCAGCAGCAGGCCGTGCCGGCCGCACAGCTCCCGCACACCTTTTATAAAGCTCTCCTCTGCCGGGTAGATCCCGCCCTCGCCCTGGATAGGCTCCATAATGACGGCGCAGGTGTTTTCATTGATCAGCGCTTTCACGCTGTCCAGATTATTGAATTCAGCGAATCTGACCCCCGGCAGCAGGGGTGCAAACGGTTCCTGGTATGCAGGTTTTCCCGTGACCGAGAGGGCGCCCATGCTTCTGCCGTGGAATGAATTCTTCATGGCAATGATCTCCGCCGGCCTATGGTCAAAAGGCCCCTTTTCTCCCCCGGCAATCCTCTTTTCATCCTCCGCCTGCCTCTTGTTGTAGGCAAAACGGCGCGCAATCTTTAAAGCCCCCTCAATGGCTTCCGTCCCGCTGTTGGTAAAGAACACTCTGTCCATTTCCGACACCTTCAGCAGCTTTTCTCCCGCCTCCACAGCGGGCTGATTGTAAAACAGGTTGGAAGTGTGCATCAGCTTATCCACCTGATTTTTTACGGCGTTTCCGTATTCCTCATCCCCGTAGCCCAGACCCATTACAGCAATGCCTGCGCCAAAATCCAGATATTCATTTCCCTCTGTATCATATAGAAACAGGCCCTTTCCGTGGTCAAAGACCACAGGAAAACGATTGTACGTCTTGTAGAGCGTTTCCTCCGCCCGTTCCATCAGCGTTTCTTTATTCTCCATGGTAATACCGCTCCTCCCTGTTGTTCAAAATGGCGGTGCCGATTCCTTTGTTGGTAAAAATCTCCAGAAGGAGGCAATGGGGAATCCGCCCATCCAGAATATGGACCCGATTGACGCCGTTGTTGATGGCGTCAATGCAGTTCTGCAGTTTGGGCAGCATACCACCGCCCAGCATACCGCTGTCCACAAATTCCTGGGCTTCCGCAGCCGTCATCTCGGAGATCAGAGACTCTTTATCCTCATAGTCCTTGTAAACACCCTCAACATCCGTCAAAAATGCCAGCTTCTCCGCGTGAACCGCCCTGGCAATGGCACAGGCCGCGTCGTCGGCATTGATATTGTAGCTCATAAAATTCTCATCAAATCCCACCGGGCAGATAATCGGCAGGAAATCTTTTTCCAGAAGGTCATAGATCACCTTGGGAGATACTTCCGTAATATTTCCCACATACCCCAGATCCTCGCCGCCGAACAGCTTCTTCTCACACTTCAGCAGGCAGCCGTCTTTTCCGCTGATTCCCACCGCCTTGCAGCCCAATTCATTGACAAGCTGAACCAGGCTTTTGTTAACCTTATTTAAAACCATCTCCACAATCTCCATGGTAGGCTCGTCGGTATATCGCAGCCCGCCCACAAAATGCGGCTCCATCCCGACTTTTCCCACCCAGCGGCTGATCTCCTTGCCACCTCCATGGACGATAATCGGCTTAAAACCTACTAACTTCAGCAGTACCACGTCCTGGATCACATGGAGCTTCAGCTCCTCATCCACCATGGCGCTGCCACCGTATTTGACCACAATAATCTTACGGTTGAACCGCTGGATATAGGGCAGGGCCTCAATCAAGGTCTCCGCCTTCTGCATAATCACCGGATCTAAATTCATCTGTTTCTCCTCCCTTTCCGTCTAAGAGCGGTAATCCGCATTAATTTTTACATAGTCAAAGGTCAGGTCACAGCCCCAGGCCGTAGCTGCCGCAGAACCCATCTTGATATCTGCCACCGCAGTGACTTCAGATTCGGAGAGAATCTTTGCGGCCTCCTCCTCGCTGTAGGGAAGGGCCACCCCGTTCTCTACGATCTTCAGCTTCCCGGCTGCACTCTCAAAGTACAGATCCACCTTCTCCGGGTCAAACTCTGCGCCGGAATAGCCCATGGCGCACAGAATTCTTCCCCAGTTGGCGTCGTGGCCGAAGATGGCGGCTTTCGTCAGATTGGATGTAATGATGGATTTGGACAGGGTCACCGCCTGCTCCTTGGTCTCCGCCCCGATGACCTTCACCTCAAAGAGCGCTGTACAACCCTCACCGTCCCCAGCCATCTTCTTGGCAAGAGTCTCATTGACATACCTGAGAGCCTGACAGAAGGTCTGGTAATCCTCATTTTTTTCCGTAATAGCAGGGTTTCCCGCCTGCCCGTTGGCCAGAAGCAGCACCGTATCGTTAGTGGAGGTGTCGCCGTCCACTGAGATCATATTATAGGTGTCTTTTACATCTTCTCTGAGTGCTTCCTGGAGCAGTTCTTTGGAGATGGCCGCATCGGTGGTGACAAAGCTGAGCATGGTGCACATATTGGGATGGATCATACCGGAACCTTTGCACATGCCGCCCACGGTCACGGTCTTTCCCCCCAGCTCGATCTCCACTGCTGCCTCTTTTTTCTTTGTGTCTGTGGTCATAATGGCCTTCGCCGCGTTCTCTGCCGCCTCCCTGGTATCTGAGAGATCCGGAGCCATAGCGCGGATCCCGGCCTTAATTCTGTCCATGGGAAGCTGCATTCCGATAACACCTGTAGAAGCCACCAGCACGCTCTCCTTGGGAATCTGAAGGGCCTGAGCTGCCGCCTCCGCAGTCTGACTGCAGTACTCCATCCCCTCTGCCCCGGTACAGGCGTTGGCGATCCCGGCATTCACCACTACTGCCTGAGCCGCCGCGCCGCTGTCCACCTGGGCTTTATCCCATTTTACAGGCGCCGCTTTCACCAGATTCGTAGTGAACGTCCCCGCCGAGACGCATGGATAGGGGCTGTAGAGCAGAGCCATATCCGTCCTGTCCTGATATTTGATTCCAGCGGCAGTGGATGCCGCCAGAAATCCCTTCGCCGCTGTTACGCCGCCGTCTATTACTTTCATATCGTCTCCTCCTCATTACCTGATGAAATTCGTAATATTTTCTTCATTTAAAACAAAATCATAGCAGTTGACATCCGGGCGCTCCGTCCAGCCCACGCCTTTCCAGAAGGCGTTTCCCACCGCATTGGACTTAAATGCGATCAGGCTGACCTTATTGATGCCCTCCGCCTTTAAAGCGTACATGCACCAGCGGGCCATCTGATGTCCAATGCCGTGTTTCCGGTAACTCTTTTCCACACAGACATGGTAAAAATACCCGGTTCGCCCGTCGTGCCCGCAGAGAATGTTTCCGACAATCCTCCCATTCTGGACAGCGACAACGCTGGTGGAAGGATTCCTCTTTAAAAACCGCTCCACCCCTTCTCTGGAATCGTCCAGGGAGCGGATGCCGAATCCTTTTATGGTCTTCCAAAGATTATAGACCTCATCGTAATCTTCTATCACCATTTCCCGGTAAAGAATATCCATTGTGCCTGCCATGGCAGTTCTTCCTTTCCGTATGTATTTGATGGAGCCTGGACGTCCCGAAATGCCGGCGTTACGGGAACATAGGGATCTGCTTCAGCCCCGTATTCTCCGGCAGACCGAACATCAGGTTCATATTCTGGACTGCCTGACCTGCCGCCCCCTTGACCAGATTGTCCATAGCCCCCATCATGATCACCCGGCGGGTTCTCGGGTCAACCTTCACATTGACGTCCACAAAATTGCTTCCCTCTACAAAGCGGGTCTGGGGAACCATATTCTCGTTCAGAACCCGGACAAAATATTCGTCCCTGTAATATTTTTCATACACAGCCCTCACCTCATCATCTGACACATTCTCCGTCAGGGAAGCGTAGGCCGTCACCAGGATTCCCCGGTTCATGGGAACCAGATGGGGCGTAAAGCTGATGGTCACAGGACTTCCCGCCGCGTAGGAGAGTTGTTCTTCAATCTCCGGAGTGTGGCGGTGGGACGCCACGCCGTAGGCCTTCATGTTCTCATTGACTTCGCAGAAAAGATTGTCCACCTTGGCTCCCCGTCCCGCCCCTGAAGTCCCGGACTTAGCGTCAATGATAATGGTGGATAGGTCGATCAGCCCTTCCTTTACCATAGGATAGATCGATAAGAAGGAACAGGTTGGATAGCACCCCGGATTGGCAATCAGCCTGGCCCTTTTCACCGCCTCCCGGTTGATCTCCGGCAGGCCGTAGACCGCTTCCGGAATAAATTGAGGACTGGCGTGCTTGATCTTATACCAGCTTTCGTAAACATCTACATTCTTGATTCTGAAGTCTGCGCTCAGATCAATGATTTTGCATTTCTCCAAAATTTCTTCTTTTAATAAAGAAGCACAGAGTCCCTGAGGCGTTGCCATAAAGATCACATCGGCCTGATTCGCCAGTTCTTCTATATTATCTTCCAGGCATTCATCTTCTACAAATTGAAACATATTCTGATAAATGGATGCATATTTTTGCCCGATATAGCTTTTCGATCCATACCAGACAACCTTCACATCCTCCCGCTGCATCAGCAGTCTGGCTAATTCTCCTCCTGCATACCCAGTAGAGCCGATGATTCCTGCTTTTATCATAGTATTTCCTCCTGTTTAAGATTAGATTCTCATAATTATACACTTATAATGAATATTATGCAAGTAAATTTTTTATCGCGATTCCCGTTTTTGTACCAATTCGGTCAGCTACTTTCCCTGTTTTTTTGTCTATTTTAACAGTCTTTCCCTTTTTTGAAGATTTTCTCCTTTTTTACTTGCATTTTTTTGCATGTTGTTGTATATTTATAACCGCCACATAAATGATGGTCAAAATTCAGGAGGAATCAGTTTATGAAAGAGAAAGTAATTTTAGCATATTCCGGCGGTTTGGATACTACCGCTATCATTCCATGGTTAAAAGAGAATTTCAATTATGACGTTATCTGCTGCTGTGTCAACTGCGGCCAGGGCGAAGAGCTGGACGGGCTGGAAGAAAGAGCAAAACTGTCCGGAGCTTCCAAATTATATATTGAAGATATCGTCGATGACTTCTGCGATAATTATATCATGCCCTGTGTCCAGGCGGGAGCTGTCTATGAAAATAAATATCTTCTGGGCACCTCTATGGCTCGCCCCTGCATCGCAAAAAAGCTGGTGGAGATTGCGCGCAAGGAAGGCGCTACCGCTATCTGCCACGGAGCTACCGGAAAGGGCAACGATCAGATCCGTTTTGAACTTGGCATCAAGGCCCTGGCCCCGGATCTGAAGATCATTGCACCCTGGCGCATGACCGATATCTGGACCATGCAGTCCCGCGAGGAAGAAATCGAATACTGCAAGGCCCATGGTATTGATCTTCCCTTCTCCGCCGATTCCAGCTACAGCCGCGACCGCAACTTATGGCACATCAGCCACGAGGGTCTGGAGCTGGAGGATCCGGCCAATGAGCCTAACTACAAGCACCTTCTGGTTTTGGGTGTGACTCCTGAAGAGGCTCCTGACGAGGACGAGTATGTCACTATGACATTTGAAAAAGGTGTTCCCACCAGCATAAATGGTGAAAAGATGAAGGTTTCCGATATCATCCGCAAACTCAATGAGCTGGGCGGCAAACACGGTATCGGCATTGTGGATATTGTAGAGAACCGCGTAGTCGGCATGAAATCCAGAGGCGTGTATGAGACCCCAGGCGGCACCATTCTGATGGAAGCTCACCAGCAGTTGGAGGAGCTGATCTTAGACAGAGCCACTATGGAAGTAAAAAAAGACATGGGCAACAAGTTTGCACAGATCGTATATGAGGGCAAGTGGTTCACTCCTTTAAGGGAAGCCATTCAGGCATTTGTGGAATCCACACAGCAGTATGTAACCGGCGAAGTGAAATTCAAACTATACAAAGGCAACATCATCAAAGCTGGAACAACCTCTCCTTATTCGTTATACAGCGAGTCTCTGGCGTCCTTTACTACCGGCGACCTGTATGACCATCACGATGCAGACGGCTTCATCACTCTGTTCGGCCTTCCCTTAAAGGTTCGCGCTATGAAGCTTGCTGAAGTTGAAAAACAGAAAAAGGAAATCTAATATTTTTCTAAAATGATTGAAATCACCCCTAGTATTCTGATATAATAGGGGTGATTTTTTATAGGATTTTGCTGTCCATAGCGGAATCCGAAACCACTCACATAAAGGGGGACTTTCTATGGAATCTATGAATTTAAATGGCCAGCCCTATTCTGCCAGTCTCAATCCGACAGAATCTGTAGGGCGCTATACTGCTAAAACTTTCGGCTGGATGTTTGCCGGACTAATGCTGACATTTCTGGTTGCCTATGCCGGATACGTCACCGGAGCAGTGCTGTATGTCTTTGCTGTTCCCTATCTGTATCTGATTCTAGGAATCGCAGAAATCCTGGTGGTGATCTTCTTATCCGCCCGGATCCAGAAAATGTCCGTGGCCGCTGCCAGAGTATTGTTTTTTACCTATGCGTTGCTGAACGGTATCGTATTCTCAGCCTACTTCCTGCTTTACAGCATGACCAGCCTGATTCTGGTATTTGGCGCAACTTCCCTGTTCTTCGGAGTCATGGCCCTGGTCGGATACTTTACTAATGCGGATTTCAGCCGTCTTCGCGGCTTTTTAGTAGGCGGTCTGGTTTTCCTTCTGGTCTTCTGGATTCTGGCACTGTTCATCAATCTGGAACAGTTCGCTACCATTGCCTGCACCATTGGTATCTTTATCTTCCTGGTATTCACAGCTTATGATACCCAGAAGATCCGTGCATACCACGCTTACTATTCCCAGGATCCGGAGATGGCAGCAAAAGCGTCTATCTTCTCCGCATTGGGACTGTATCTTGACTTCGTCAACCTTTTCTTGTATCTGATCAGATTTTTAGGAAGACGGAGCAATTAAAATGCAAAAGGACTGCTGCATTCGGCAGTGTCCCATAAGGAAATAAAAAGTATTATGGTCGGAACCGGCGTGTCAAGTCACGCCGGTTCCAACTCGTTTAAGGACTCCTCTCCAACTTTTAAAGACTGGGGATCTGTCCCACATAGGTAAAATACAGGCCGCTCCCATTCCAGCACAGCGGCAAAGAAAAAATTTACGCCAGCTTCCAGTTCTGGCTCTCTGTCTGTAACTTTACCATACGAGCATACAAGCCGTTTTGTTTCATCAACTTATCTGGTGCGCCCTCTTCTGCCACAGTGCCTTCTGAAAGAACCACGATTTTGTCCGCTCCAGCTACGGTGCGTATCCGGTGAGCAATCACCAGTACGGTCCTATCTGCGATCAAGCGGGAAAGGGCGGTTTGAATCAGGGTTTCATTCTCTACATCCAGAGAAGCGGTGGCTTCGTCCAAAAGAATAATCGGCGCGTTTTTCAAGAAAGCTCGTGCAATGGAAATCCTCTGCCGCTCGCCGCCGGACAGCTCGCAGCCGTTTTCCCCGATATTGGTATTCCAGCCATCTGGCAGCTTTTCGGCAAATTCATCTACATTAGCAAGTCTTGCAGCTACTAATACCTGTTTGTCAGTTGCGTCCTTATTTCCAATTCGTATATTTTCCAGAATGGTATCGTCAAACAGGGTAACGTCTTGAAATACAATGGAGAACAGGGAAAGGAGCGTTTCCGGGTCAATTTTAGAAATATCCATGCCGCCCACAGTGATTTTGCCCCGGCTCACATCCCAGAACCTTGCCGCCAGCCTGGAAACCGTCGTTTTTCCGCCGCCGGACGGTCCCACCAAAGCTGTGACTTCGCCCTGTTTTGCGGTAAAAGAAACATCTTTCAGTACCGTTTCCCCTGTGCTATAAGCAAAGCCCACATGATCAAAGGTAATATCATATCCCTTGTTAGAAAGTTCGATATCTCCCTGCTGAATCGGATGATCGAGGATCTCATTCATGCGGGCAATATTGGTGCGGGTGCTGATAACCGCTGCCAGATTTTGCAGCGCTCCTTGCAATGGATCGTAAAGTCGTGATACAACAAGCAGGAACATAAAGAAGGTCAGCACATCGAGACTGCCTTTTATGAGCAGGACTGAGCCTACCAGTGCAACCGTGGCAATTCCCAGCTTTAATATTAGTGATGCGGAGACTACAAAGGCAGCCAGTCCAAATTCGTTCAGGATGGAGCGATGTTCTACATCGCGTATTTTCTTTTCTAATCCTTTCAGATATTCCTGTTCAGCGTTGTTGGCCTTCAGGTCTCGTACAGTCTCAATGCACTCCTGAATCCCATCTGCACAGGCCATCTTCACATCCATCGCTTTTTGATTGAGCCGTTCCTGCACTTTTGCAGAGAAGCCTACAATGGCAAAGGCAACCGGCAGTACCCACAGCGCCGCCAGCGCCATGCGCCAGTCAAACACCAAGAGGCCAATGGAAATCAAGATCGTAGAAATAGTGGAACCTGCCAGTTCAGGTATAAAATGGGAAAAACTCTGCTCTAAAAAGGTGCAGTCGGCCATGATAGTGCTGGTGAGGTCAGCCAGATCCTTTTTTCCGAAGAAAGACAACGGTATTTTCCGCAGTCGTTCAGCCAGCGTAATCCTCCGCACACCGCTTTCCGTATAGGTGGCAAAATAAGTGGCGTTGTACTGA
>CAJFOF010000052.1 GCA_904395885.1 uncultured Lachnospiraceae bacterium | reverse complement strand
TTTATGCAAAGTAAAAGCTGCCGGATTTCCCATAAAACCAGTGGTTCCGGCAGTGACTTTGCATAACTATTAACTTCGCATAACATTCCAATTATACAGAGCTAGTTCCAATACAAATCCGGATACATGAGGATGCGGTATATATCAGTAATGACTGCGTTTTCCCGGTTGGATGGACTGTGGAAACATTGATGGAGCGTCATCGGTCACAGCCCTACAATCCCAATATTGCTAATGGATTTTTTCGGGCAGGATATGTAAAACATGGGGACGTGGGATAGAAAAAATATGTGAAGCTTGTAAAAAGCGCGGTGTTCCAATGCCGGAATATACGTTTCATTTAGAATATATTATGGTGAAATTTACACCTCTAATTGGCGCTAAAGTTCCAAAGGGACAAAATGGCACTTTGGATGGCACTTTTATAGAAGCGGCACTTCGATTCAGGTGATTTCTGGCAGGAGTCAGATTGGCAACCTGAGTACAGAAGGAAATCAGTTGAAAATATCGAGGTTTATCAATGAAAAAGAGAGTATTAGGAAATCTTGAAGTATCTGAGATCGGTGTAGGCTGCATGGGAATGTCCCATGCAGCAGGCACACCAATGGATATGGACGAGGCTGCCAGAGTATTGCGGGCGGCTGTGGATATGGGCTATACATTTTTTGATAGAGCCAAGAATTACGGATTTAAGGATGATCCGAATCACAACGAAAAGATCCTGGGGAAAGCCTTTCAGGGCATCCGGGACAAGGTGGTGATTGCCTTCAAGTGCGGCGTGGATCTTACAAAGAAAACCGTACATCGTGCCAATCCCCGGCATGCGCTCCGAAGAGCGCATGATGGAAAACGTGAGGGCTTGGGACGTTATACTGACACCGGATGAAATGAAGAAGATAGATGAACTTTCATTGAAGGCGTGAAAGCTCTGTCAATTCCATTCCACTGGCGTGGGGCGGGCAGGATCAAACACATCCTCAGCGCGGAAGAGATCATCCAATTTTCTCTTGCTGGAGTCCGTTCCGGCTTCGATGTCCATCCACATGCGGTAACCGTCCAGATTGCGGCGGCCCTGCCGAAGGTGGTCGCTGCCCAACTGTACCCAGTACTGGGCGGAATCTACATTGCAGAAATAGCGAAATCCCTTGCTGTGGAGATACTGAAACCGCTGATTGTCCACGGTATAGGGCCGCCAGTCTCCGACATCGCTGCCAAAGGGGAAGAGGATGATATCAGTGGGGCCGATTAAGGATTCTACCTGAGACTCCCATTTATCAGTATCAGAGTAAAAGTGTTCCATGGAAATGCTGCCCAGATCCCTGTGGCCCCAACTGTGGGATGCCAGCTCCCACCCATTATTCCGGAGGCACTGGGCCACCTGAGCGGCCTGTTTTCGGTCTTCCTCCAGATTGGGATTGGAGTCCCGGTAGGACTCATCGGTCCGGTAACCGAAGATTCCATTGTACCCGGTAAGGGCGATGACAGCTCTGGCCCCTTTATAGGAGAAATCCGGATGCTCCTGGATAAATTCTTCCAGGATTGGGATCAGATCGTAGGCTCCTGTGGACACCGTTCCGTCATCCAGAACCATCTCACAGGTTGGCTTCCCATCTTCACCGATCACGATCCGGGAGGCAAAACCGTCGTCGCTCATATATTCGTAATAGCAGACATCATCCTGGGACATGACCAGCGGCTGTTTTCCGGGGGGAAGAAGAATACTCCCTTTTTGCATGACAGTATTTCCGTTTTCATTGGTTGTTTCATAGGCCATATCATGGAGACGGACCAGGACAAACCCTTTTTCGTACAGCGAATTGAGAATTTTTATAAATTCGTCTTTTGTTGTCATAACAGAATTATATCCTTTGGAATCCGCATCTCCGTCGAATGCCTTGGAAGTATCCATGATCAGGGAATGGAAAAATACATGGGTAACTTTGGAGATATCGGCCTCTACCAGAGTCGCCTTGGTGGCCTCATACCCGGCAATGGCCTGAGTAATCTGCTCATTGGTCTGATAGTCCGGTATGGATTGCAGAAGAGCGATGGCTCCATCGTAATCGTACCCGGCAGCCAGAAGATCAGCCTGGGCAAGCTGGCTGTCTATCCCGGAAGGCTCAGAGGAAATAAACAGAGAAGGAGAGGAGGCCTCCCCGTCTCCTGCCTCAGCAGAGGATTCATCACTAAATGGAAGATGGATATTATGCTTCTGAATGGCGCGCACGCAGAAAAAACCGCCGATTCCGATGGTCAGTGTAATGGAGACAAAGATGACGGCGGAAGAAACTTTATGAATAAAACGTTTGCGCCGCTTTCTGTTTCGTCTGCGGCGCAGAATCGTCTCGTAATTGGGATCTTTTATATAACTCATAGTATAACTCCTGAAAAATATTGTCCCGTGGCGTAGGGCAAACAGTAGTATAACATAAATTGCCACGTTAGGGTATAGGATGTTCAACTGAATTTTCTAAAGTTCAGCCTGGGGGATTTGTAACTATTGAATTTCACGACAGAGAGTGGTATCTTAGAGTCATGGATCAGGCAGAGAGAACAACTGTTGCCGAAAAAGAGAGAGGAGAAAGACCATGAGTGAAAAGATGGATACAAGCTGTGCATACTGTATGAAAGGGGAGCTGGTGGCGAAGTTTGCTTACCCGGTATGTGACATGAAGACCGGGTATCTCTACTTATTCAGAGAGCAGAGCAAGAGAGGACGCGTGATCCTGGCCCATCACAGGCACATCAGCGAACTGATTGAATTGACCGATGAGGAGAGAAATGACTTTTTCGCTGATATAGCAGCCGTTTCCCGGGCTGTTCACAAAGTCTTCCACCCGAATAAAGTCAACTATGGGGCATATGGCGACACTGGCTGTCACCTGCATTTCCATCTGGTTCCCAAGTATGAAGGCGGCGATGAATGGGGCGGCGTTTTCCAGATGAATCCGGAAAAGGTGTATCTGAAGGATGAAGAATACGAAGAGATGGCAGAGGCCCTCCGGGCAGCTCTGAAAGAAAATGTCTGAAGGAAATAAGGCAGAAAATGTAAAAAAAGTTTGACAGTCTTTTCCAAATTGTGTTATATTGGATTTATCAAATACAGAAAAGTCTGAACAACTCAATAGGAGATCGGCAGATAGATACAGGAGAGACCGCATGTGAACGCGGCGCCGAAGGGGAAGGTGCAGAAAACTCTCAGGCAGAGGGACTGTATCTGGACGAAACTCTGGAAAGCGAAAGCACCGACGAAGCAATTCCCGCCTGGCGGGGAGAATCTTTCAGGTTAAAGACAGAGCGCATAGAAGAGAAATCTTTTGTGCGCTCTTTTTTTGTTCCATAGGAAACTGCGTTCCCTATGAAACAAAAACGCTTCGCTGGATGTACGCTGGCGCGAAGTGAAAATTTGTCGCTGCGGTGACCGTCCACGGTGGGGGAGATCCGCCGGGGATCAGAGGGGTTCGGACAGAAAGGAAGGGGAAGATATGGAGAAAAAAACTCCTCTTTATGAGACTCATGTCAAATATGGGGGAAGAATTGTGCCTTTTGCCGGCTATCTGCTTCCGGTTCAGTATGAAACCGGCGTGATCGCGGAGCACATGGCAGTGAGAACGGCCTGCGGGCTGTTTGATGTGTCCCATATGGGGGAAATCCTCTGTACCGGGGCAGACGCAGTGGAAAACCTGAATCTGCTGCTGGCCAACGATTTTACCCAGATGTATGACGGCCAGGCTCGCTACAGCCCCATGTGCAATGAGCAGGGAGGCGTTGTGGACGACCTGATCGTGTATAAGCTGGGGGAGAACCGGTATTTCATTGTGGTGAATGCATGCAATAAAGAGCGGGATTTTGCCTGGATGAAGGAGCACGGGAAGGGAGATGTGAAATTCGAGAACATTTCCGACCAGATCAGCCAGATTGCTCTCCAGGGGCCGCTGGCGAAAAAAATTCTGCTGAAGATCACGGAGGAAGAGCAGCTCCCCAGGGCGTATTACAGCGCAAAGGCAGGCTGCATGGCAGGCGGCGTGCCCTGTATGATTTCCCGTACAGGCTATACCGGTGAGGCTGGCTATGAGCTTTATGTGGAGGCCGGCTATGCGGAGAAGCTGTGGGAGATTCTGATGGAGGCCGGCAGGGAAGAGGGGCTGATCCCCTGCGGCCTGGGTGCCAGAGACACTCTGCGCCTGGAGGCGGCGATGCCGCTATACGGCCATGAGATGGACGACACCATAACGCCTCTGGAAGCAGGGCTTTCCCATTTCGTCAAAATGGAGAAAGGGGATTTTATCGGGAAAGCGGCCCTGGAAAAAGCCGGAGAGCCGAGGCGGATCCGCATAGGCTTAAAGGTGACAGGCCGGGGGATTATCCGGGAGGAATGCCCGGTGTACGCAGGCGATACCCAGATAGGTCTGACCACCTCGGGAACCTTTGCGCCGTATCTTAAATATCCGGTGGCTATGGCGCTGGCAGACAGAGACTATGGAAACACAGGGCAGATTTTAACGGCACAGGTGCGTGGCAGAATGGTGGAAGCCCAGGTTGTGCCCCTTCCCTTTTATAAACGAGCAAAATAAAAACAGATAAGGAGGAAGCAGCTATGAAGTATCCGGAGGAGCTTTTCTATTCAAAATCCCATGAGTGGGTAAAACTGGAGGGGGACTGTGCGTGGATCGGAATCACCGATTTTGCCCAGGACGCCCTGGGGGATCTGGTTTATGTGAATCTTCCTGAAGTGGGGGACGAGGTGACGGCAGGGGAGACCTTTGCCGATGTAGAGTCGGTGAAGGCAGTGTCGGACATTTATTCTCCTGTGACAGGTACAGTGGCAGAGATCAACGAGGCCCTTCTGGACGCGCCGGAGACCATCAACCAGTCTCCCTATGAGGCCTGGCTGATAAAGGTAGAGGGAGTTACAGATAAGGAGGAGCTTTTATCGGCCGCCGCATACCAGGAGATAGCGGAAGCGGAGGAAAAATAACAGCAGGAGGTGCAGCATGGGGGCTTACATTCCCAATACAGAGAAGGAACGCCGGGAGATGCTGAAGGCTGCCGGATTTTCCGATTTTTCTCAGCTCTACGCGGATATCCCACAGGAGATCCGACAGAAGGGCAGTCTCGCTCTCCCTCCCGGACAGTCGGAGCTTTCTGTCAGGAGGACTATGGAGAAACTGGCGGGAGACAATCAGGTGTTCTCCCACATTTTCCGGGGCGCAGGTTCCTATCACCATTACATACCGGCTATCGTGGATGAGATTGCCACAAGAGAAAGGTTTGTGACGGCCTATACGCCTTATCAGGCGGAGATCAGCCAGGGAATCCTTCAGTCTATTTTTGAATATCAGACGATGATCTGTCAGTTAACCGGCATGGAGGTGTCCAACGCCTCTGTCTACGATGGGGCAACTGCGGCGGCGGAAGCTGCCGCCATGTGCATCGGAAAAAAACGGCACACGGTTCTGGTCAGCGGGGCGGCGGATCCCGGTGTACGCAGGGTGATGGAAACCTACTGTTTCGGCAGTGGAAGCCGGTATCTGGAAATCCCGGAGAAGGATGGGGTGACAGACAGAGAAAAACTTTCAGAGCTCCTTTCCGACGAGACGGCCTGCGTCTATGTGCAGCAGCCATCTTATTATGGATGTCTGGAGGATATGGACAGCCTGTGTGAGATGGCTCACGGGGCGGGGGCAAAACTGATCGCCGGCTGCAATCCCATCTCTCTGGCTGTCTTAAAGACGCCGGGAGAGTACGGGGCCGATATCGCCGTGGGGGAGGGCCAGCCCCTGGGAATCCCCATGGCGTTTGGCGGGCCGTATTTGGGCTTTATGGCGGCCACAAAAGAGATGTTCCGGAAACTGCCGGGCCGGATCGTGGGCCAGACGGTGGACCGGGACGGAAAGAGAGGCTTTGTGCTGACCCTGCAGGCCAGGGAGCAGCATATCCGCCGGGAAAAGGCCGGGAGTAATATCTGCTCCAATGAGGCGCTGTGCGCCATGCGGGCCGCTGTCTATCTGGCGGCCATGGGGGCGAAGGGCCTTGAGGAGGCGGCAAAGCAGTGCGCCGCCAGGGCTCACTATCTGCAGAAGGCGCTGGAGGGAGCCGGTCTCCCCCGGGAGCATTCCGGAGAATTTTTCCATGAATTTGTGACCGTCTCCCACACACCGGCGGAGGCCATCCTGGAGGCTCTGGAGAGAAAAGGGATTCTGGGAGGCCTTCCCCTGGATGAGAGGAGAATCCTCTGGTGCGCGACGGAGATGAATACCAGAGAAGAGATTGATGAGACGGCAGCGGCCGTAAAGGAGGTGACGGGAGCATGAAGCTGATATTTGAGCGGGGCGCTGAGGGCCGGGGCTGTTCTATTCTGCCTCCCTGCGATGTGCCGGAGGTGGAATTTTCCAGGAAAAGAGAGACGAAACTTTGTCTTCCCTCCCTGTCGGAGACGGAGATCAACCGGCATTATTCGGAGCTGGAAAAGCAGGTGTACGGCGTCAACAGCGGCTTTTATCCCTTGGGATCCTGCACCATGAAATACAACCCCAAGGTCAATGAGGCTGCGGCTGCCCTGCCGGGTTTTTCCGGCCTTCATCCGCTTCAGCCGGAGCGCACAGCTCAGGGGGCTCTGGAGCTTTTGAGCAGGGCGGAGAAGGCTCTGTGCGAGATCACCGGGATGGACCGGATGACGTTCCAGCCGGCGGCGGGAGCCCACGGGGAGTTTACCGGGCTTCTCCTGATCAAAGCCTATCACCAGAAGCGCGGCGAGGGGGAGAAGAGGACAAAGATCCTGGTGCCGGACTCAGCCCACGGCACGAACCCTGCCAGCGCGGCCATGGCCGGGTTTACGGTGGTCAATATCCCCTCCGGACCGGACGGCTGCGTGGATCTGGAGAAGCTGCGGGAGGCAGCCGGGGAAGACACGGCGGGCCTGATGCTCACCAATCCCAATACAGTAGGGCTTTTTGATAAAAATATCCTGGAAATCACCGGCATCGTCCACGGCGCAGGCGGCCTCTGCTACTATGACGGGGCGAACCTGAATGCGGTGATGGGGATCGTTCGTCCCGGAGATATGGGTTTTGACGTGGTTCACCTCAATCTCCACAAGACCTTCTCCACACCCCACGGAGGCGGCGGTCCGGGGAGCGGGCCTGTAGGCTGCAAGGAATTTCTGGCTGCCTTCCTGCCGGGAAAGACGGCGGTGAGAGGGGAAGATGGGACGTACAGTTTTGAAACCCCGGCTGAGACCATCGGGGCGGTTCGCAGTTTCTGGGGAAATTTCCTGGTGGTGGTAAAGGCATACGCCTATATCCTGAGCCTGGGAGCAGAGGGGATCCCGGAAGCGGCGGAGAGCGCAGTGCTCAACGCCAATTACCTGAAGAAAAAGCTGGAGGACATCTATCCCATGGCTTACCCCGGCACCTGTATGCACGAGTTTGTTATGGATCTTTCCGCTATGAAGGAGAAGACCGGCGTCACAGCTCTGGATATCGCCAAAGGCCTTCTGGACGGCGGCATCCATCCGCCTACCATGTATTTCCCGCTGATCGTCCACGAGGCGCTGATGTTTGAGCCAACGGAGACGGAGAGCAGGGAGACTCTGGATGAGGCGGCAGAGCTTCTGCGGAAGCTGTACCAGACGGCCTGCGAGAACCCGGAGGAGCTTCACGAAGCGCCGGTTCACACCCCGGTAAAGCGTCTGGACGAGGTGCAGGCGGCCAGAAAGCCTGTTCTGAGGTATTCCTATGATTCGTAAACTGGGACTTATCCGGGCAGGGGGGATGGACCCTTATGCCAATCTGGCGCTGGAGGAATATCTGACCTTCCACGTGGAGGAAGGTCAGGTGATCCTGTATCTGTGGCAGAACCGGAATACGGTAGTGATTGGAAGAAATCAGAATGCCTGGGCAGAGTGCCGGGCGGAGGAGATGAAAAGGGACGGCGTGCTTCTGGCCCGCCGTCCTTCCGGGGGCGGAGCTGTCTACCATGACGCGGGAAATCTGAACTTTTCCGTTATCGCCAGGAAAGCGGATTACTCTGTGGACCGCCAGATCTCGGTGCTGCTGGCGGCGGCGGAGAGCTTTGGGATCCGGGCGGAGAAAAGCGGGCGAAACGATGTGACCGTGGACGGGTATAAGATTTCCGGAAACGCCTTCTACCAGTCGGGAGATTACTGCTGCCATCACGGTACGTTGCTTCTGTCCGTCAAAAAAGATAAAATGGCCGGATACCTGAATGTGCCGGCAGAGAAACTGAAAGCCAAGGGAGTGGCCTCGGTAAAAAGCCGGGTGGAGAATCTTTCCCGCTGGGTTCCCGGCATCACGCCGGACAAGGCGGCCGCCGCTATGGAGCAAGCCTTTGAACAGATTTACGGGCAGAAGGCGGAGCGGCTGGAACTTTCCCACCAGGGCCGGCAGGAAGTGCTGGCCGGGAGGGAGCGCTTTGCTTCCCAGTCCTGGATCTATGGAAAAGAGACGGAAGCCACATTTCAGGCAAAGGGGCGCTTCCCCTGGGGCGGCATTGAAATCGGGTTCCGGACAGAGGCGGGAATCATCCGGGAATGCCGGATCTTTTCCGACGCCATGGACGAAAATTGGATCGGCCGTCTCAGACAGGCGTTTACCGATATTCCCTTTGGGGAAGCGGAACTTCAGAAAGCCCTGGCCGGAAGCGGCGGATCCCCTGAGGCCCTGCGGGATGTAGAAAGCCTGCTCCGGCAGAGTATGTGAAGGAGAATGAACATGGAAAATGAGAATTATGGCCTTGTGGTCATCGGCGCGGGGCCCGGAGGATATACAGCGGCGCTGGAAGCCGCAAAAGGGGGAATCAAAACAGCGATTGTGGAGAGAGACCTGACGGGAGGGACCTGTCTGAACAGAGGATGCATTCCCACCAAAGTCATGCTTTACGGCTCTGAGCTTTACCGCCATTTTCGGGAAGCCGGGGACTACGGGGCAGAGGCCGGTGAGGTGAGGATGGACCGGGATCGTCTGGCGGCTAAAAGGGAAGAGGTTCAGAATTCTCTGCGCCAGGGGATCGAGAGTCTTTTTAAGAAAGAGAAAGTGGAACTTGTCCGGGGAGAGGCAGAGATCCTGGATCGGGTGACTGTAAAGGTGGGAGAAAGGATCTTGAAGACCGAGAGAATCCTCATTGCCACAGGTTCAGAACCCTCAACGATTCCGGTTCCGGGCGCAGACCTTCCAGGGGTGGTCACCAGCGACGGAATCCTGGCCATGACTCTGACCGGGATTCAAAAGGTGCTGATCGTAGGCGGCGGCGTCATCGGAACCGAGTTTGCCTGCGCCCTGCACAACCTGGGGATTCAGGTGGTGATTGTGGAGGCGTTGGACAGGATGCTTGCCGGTATGGATAAGGAGATTTCCCAGAGCATTCGCCAGCTTTTCAAGAAGAGGGGGATCGAGGTGCATCTCTCCGCCGCAGTTAAGGAATTCCGGCGGGAAGATAATGGCGGTCTCACCTGCCTTTTTGAGGAGAAAGGGCAGGTGGAGGCGGTCAGCGCCGATCTGGTCCTGCTGGCGGCGGGGCGCCGTCCCTGCACGAGGGGGATCCATACAGAACGTCTGGGAATCCGGACAGAGAAGGGCAGGATTCTGGTGGATGAGAACGGGGAGACAAATGTCCCCGGCATTTACGCTCTGGGGGATGTGACCGGAGGAGTCCAGTTAGCCCATAGGGCCTCTGCCCAGGCTAAAAGGCTGGCGGCACATTTCTGCGGAAATACCTCCTCTCTGGTTTTGGAATCGGTTCCCTCCTGCGTCTATACAGATCCGGAAATCGCCAGCGTGGGACTCACAGAAGCCCAGGCCAAAGAAAAAGGAATCCAGGCTGTCTCTGCAAAATACCCCATGCTGGCTAACGGGAAGACCGTGGTGGAGAACGGCGAGAGAGGCTTCATCCGCATTGTGGCGGAGAAGGATACCGGTCGGTTTTTAGGCGCCCAGATGATGTGCGGCAGAGCCACGGACATGATCGCTCTCTGCGCTGTGGCCGTTAGCTGCGGCCTCACGCTCCGCCAGCTGGCATCCGCGGTCTATCCCCATCCCACCTACTCAGAGGGAATCGGGGAGGCAGTGGAGCTGTGCATGGAGAAGGTCTAGTCATAATGGGCCATCACAAGGGTATCGCCGCTGTAAATTTTGGAGTTTCCGGCAGGGATGATGGTATCTTCCCCCCGCTTGATCATAACGATTAAGGTGCCGGCGGGCAGCTTCAGATCCCGCAGGAGCTTGTTGGCAAACCGGTGTTTTCCACCGACAGAGATCTCCTGCAGGGTCAGGTTCGCCCGGTTCTGGAATTCTCTGGCAGCAATGATCAGAACGTCTTCCGGCAAAATGACAGTGCTTCCGTTAGGAACCAGAAACGTATGGTTTTTGCGGATGATCAGCACTACCAGGAAATCCGGGGGAATGGATACATCCTGAAGGCGATGGTTGGCCCAAGGGTGGAGAAGGCTGATGGTTGTCTTGACAAAATTGATGTCGCTTTCTTCCTGGTAGTCATTGAAGGTGCGGCGCACGTCAACATTGTTGTCGATCATGGACAGCAGGGACGACATCTTTGGAAGAAGAGTGCCCTGGAGCGCCATGGAGATGAGAACCACGCAGAAGACCAGGTTGAAGATATTGTAGGTCAGGTCTACGTGATTCAGGACGGCATAGATGGAGAAAACAATGGATGCGACACCGCGCAGGCCTGCCCAGGATACGATTCCCATCTGGCGGATGGAAGAGCGGAAGGGCGCAAGGACTGCAAACACAGAGAGGGGCCTGGCCACAAGGGTCAGGATCGCCATGATGATCAGAGCCGGAAGGAATACATGAGGAAGTTCAGCGGGCGTAACGAGAAGTCCCAAAAGGAAGAAGACCATCATCTGTGCGATTCCGGTCAGGACGTCGAAGAACTGCACCAGTTCCTTTTTTTGGGGGAGATAGAGATTTCCCATAATGATTCCGCATATGTATACGCTCAGATAACCGTTTCCCCCTAAAAGAGAGGGAAGCGCGTAGGAAGTAACCGCCACCGCAAATACGAAGATCGTCCGTCCCTGAGAGGAAATCACATCCTCCTGGGTCAAAAGCCAGGAGGAGCCAAATCCGATCACAGCGCCGAAGAGAACGCCAAAGGCGATCTGCTTAAAGAGCAGAAGAGGGACAGAGATACTGCTTCCGGCCATCAGGGTCACCAGCACAACCGTCAGCATATAGGACATAGGGTCGTTGGAGCCGGATTCCAGCTCCAGCAGGCTGGCTGTGTTGTCCTTCAGGTTCAGATTTTTGGTTCGGAGGATGTTAAAGACAGACGCTGCATCTGTGGAAGCGATCACAGAGCCAATCAGCATACTTTCCAACCAGGAAAGCCCCAGGATCAGATGAGTCAGAGCGCCGGTGACGGCGGCAGTCATAGCTACGCCCAGGGTCGACAGAAGGATCGATTTGACAGCTACCGATCTGGCCGCCTTGACATTTGTTCCGAACCCTCCGTAGTACATGATGAAAATCAGACAGGTGGAACAAATCGTGTTGGACAGATCATAGTCATCGAAGTGGATGCGGAAGATCCCGTTTTCGCCGAAAACCATACCCAACAGAATAAAAAAAAGAAGGGAAGGAATCGCCACTTTTTCAGTGAGCTTATGGCTCAGAACACAAATGGCGATTACAACCCCCAGCAATAAAAGAACACGATCCAATCGTTTTCCTCCTTCCAGGTTCTGATAATGATTTTGAATTTAGTATATCAGTAATCAAGGCATCGGTCAAGAACGGCTGGGAAATTGAAATGGATTCAACGGCGACATAAACAGGCGGCCAGCCACGTATATTGCAATAAGAACGTGGGAAGGTATCAAAATTTATGGCAAAACGGGCGTGTGCTCTTTTCATGGCGGGACTCATGTGCCTGCTTCCGGCTCTCGGATTCAGCGCCAGGGCAGAGGAACCGGTTATGTCGCAGGCAGGGGAAGCCCTTTTAGTGGGAGCGGAGGCAGACGCGCTCACGATATCCGCTCCCTCTGTCTGCCTGATGGAGGCGTCTACAGGACAGGTTATTTATGAAAAAAATGCGGATGAACCCAGAAGTCCTGCCAGCATCACAAAGATCATGACATTAATTCTGATATTCGATGCCCTGGCCTCGGGGAAAATCCAGATGGACGATCAGGTTGTCACCAGCGCTTATGCCAAATCCATGGGCGGTTCGCAGGTGTTTCTGGAAGAAGGGGAGATCCAGTCAGTAGAGACGCTGATCAAATGTATTGTTGTGGCTTCCGGGAACGATGCCAGTGTTGCGATGGCAGAGTACATAGCTGGCAGTGAAGAAGCCTTTGTACAGATGATGAATGAGCGGGCTGCAGGGCTGGGAATGGCCAACACCCATTTTGAGGATTGCTGTGGTCTGACGGAAAGCCCATCTCATGTGACAACAGCCAGGGACATTGCCCTGATGTCCAGAGAACTGATTAACAGGTACCCTCAAATTCACAATTATTCTACCATATGGATGGAGAACATTACCCATGTGACAAAGCAGGGGACAAAAGAATTCGGCCTTGCAAACACCAACAAGCTGCTGAAGATGGCGACGAATTTTCGCACTACAGGGCTGAAGACCGGCTCTACTTCTCTTGCAAAATACTGCCTGTCAGCGACAGCGGAAAAGGATGGGGTGCAGCTGATCGCTTCTATTATGGCGGCTCCGGATTACAAGGCCAGATTTCAGGATGCAATTACCTTGCTGAACTATGGATATGCGTGCTGCCGGCTGTATGAAGATAAAGAAATGCTGCCTCTTCCCGATATGTCGGTGGTCAATGGCGTTGAGGAAACGGTTCCCCTGGCCTATGAGGGGACATTTTCTTATCTGAGTATGGACGGAGAGGATCTGGGAGCTATTGAAAAGCAACTGGTATTGGAGGAATTCCTGACTGCGCCTGTTGAACAGGGGCAGCCGGCCGGTTTTTTGACATACACATTAAATGGACGCACGCTGGGGCAGGTTCCGATTGTGACGGCCGGAAATGTGGAAGAAGCCGGCTACTTAGATTATCTGAAAGACACGGCGTTCAGATGGCTGATGGCTGGAACAGGGCCTTGACAAACCGGAAAGATTTGCTACAATAAGATTCATATTAAAATACTAGGAATTATGAGGAGGGCGTATGGCAGATTTTAAAAGAAGTGCGTTAGAATTGATAGGAAATACCCCGCTTTTACAGGCTGTGAATTTCGGAAAGAAATGCGGCCTTGTGGCAAATCTTTTCTTAAAATTGGAATACTTGAATCCGGCGGGCAGTGTGAAGGACCGGGCAGCTCTCTATATGATCGAAGATGCGGAGAAAAAAGGAATTTTAAAGCCGCCGGCCACGATCATTGAGCCGACTTCAGGCAATACCGGCATCGGTCTGGCCAGCATTGGAGCTATGAAAGGATACAAAGTGATTCTGACGATGCCAGAAACCATGAGCGTGGAGCGGAGAATGCTGCTGGCCGCTTACGGCGCTGAGATTATTCTGACAGAAGGAGCAAAAGGGATGGCTGGGGCCATTGAGAAGGCAGAAGAGCTAAAGCAAAGTATCCCGGATTCTGTGATCCTGGGCCAGTTCACAAATCCTGCAAATGTTCAGGCCCATTATGAGACGACGGGACCGGAGATCTGGGCCGGCCTGGACGGAAAAATCGATATGTTTGTAGCGGGGGTAGGCACAGGGGGAACCGTCACTGGCACCGGAAAATTTTTGAAATCGAAAGATTCTTCGATTCAGATTGTGGCCGTTGAGCCGGATGCCTCCCCGCTGCTGTCTGGCGGGAAAGCCGGCGGCCATGGGATTCAGGGAATCGGTGCAAATTTCATCCCTGAAATTCTGGACCAAAATGTTTATGACAAGGTGGTCCGGGCCAAGGAGCAGGACGCCTACCAGGCTGCCAGACTGCTGGCAGAAACAGAAGGGATCCTTGTAGGGATTTCCTCGGGAGCGGCTTTGTGGGCAGCCTCTGAGGAAGCCAGAAAGCCGGAATACGCCGGGAAGAATATTGTGGTTCTTCTGCCGGATACCGGAGATCGCTATCTGTCTACACCGCTGTTTGCAGCAAAAGACTGATCGACATAGAGACTAAAAACGGAGGCTGTCAGCCATAAATTTCTGGCTACAGCCTCCATTCGTGTTCATAGAAATAATTGATCTCAGCCCCCAGAAAAAGGGCGCATATGCAGATATACAGCCACAGCATCAGCAGGATAATGGCTGTCAGGCTTCCGTATGTGTATGAGAACTGGTCAAAGAAACGAAAATAAAGTGAAAAGGCCAGGGAGATGGCAATCCAACATACAGTAGAAAAGATGGCTCCCGGAATCTGAGTGCGCCATGACAGCTTACGGTCCGGAACAAAGGTGTACAGCCCGGTAAAACAGAAAATAAGAGTTCCCAATGATAGCAGAGTACGGACATTTATGATATACTGTGTAATGTCAGCAACAAATGGGAAAAGCTGTAAAATAAATTCCTGGATGGCGTTGCCGAAAACCAGGAGCACCAGTGAAAGGATGCATACCAACATAAAGATAATCGTATAGCCGGAACAGATCAGCCGGTTGACAATGTAGCCTCTCCGGATTTTGCTCGCCTGCACCCGATTCAGCCCGCGGGCCATGCTCATCATTCCGCGGGAAGCTGACCACAGGGCGGCCAGAGCAGATAATGACAGCAGGGTTCCAGGAGATTCTGTGTAGAGGCTGTTAACGATAACTTGGAAGATGCCCTGAAAGTGAGAGGGGACCAGCGTTTCCAGAAGATCCAGAAGATTTTCCTGGCTCAGACTGGGGATGAGCTGAATGATGGACAGCAGGAGCATGATAAAGGGAAATGCTGCCATAATGATAAAAAAAGAAGCTTGAGCAGCGTAGACAGTCATTTCATCTGCAATGTACTTATTAGCGATCCGCCAGCAGCGGATAAAAAAAGTAATCATAATCCACCTCAAAACGAAAAATCAGTGACGCTATGGTATGACTATACCATGGGAAACCGGAAATAACAAGATCTATCAGGAGGCAAGAAACGGCATGGAAAAAGGAAAATTATCCAAAATAGAAAAATTCTGGATCCTATATGATGTGGGGAACTCCGCTTTTATTTTGCTGGCATCGACAATGATTCCTATTTATTTTAACAGCCTGGCAGAAACTGCTGGAATTTCTGAGTCGGATTATGTAGCCTACTGGGGATATGCGGCTTCCGTGGCGACGCTCTGTGTAGCCGTCATCGGTCCATTGCTTGGAACAGTGGCTGATACCAGGGGATATAAAAAGCCTCTCTTTACCATATTTATGCTGTTGGGAGTCCTTGGGTGCATGGCCCTCTCGGCTCCGATGCCCTGGTTCCTTTTTCTGGCAGTTTTTGTTGTGACCAAAGTGGGATACTCTTCCAGCTTGATCTTTTACGATGCTATGCTGGCAGATATAACAGAGCCGAAGCGGATGGATCAGATATCGTCCCACGGATATGCCTGGGGGTACATCGGAAGCTGCATTCCCTTTATTGTCAGCCTGGTCTTTGTTCTGTTCTATGACAGTTTTGGAATAACTCCGACGGGAGCTATGGGAATTGCCTTCTGTCTGACAGGCGGGTGGTGGCTGCTGCTTTCCCTGCCGCTGTTAAAAAATTACAGGCAGCGGCACTACACGGAGCCGGAAACGCGGATTTTAAAGAGCAGCTTCGGCCGGCTGATACAGGGGCTGCGTGACTTAAAAGAGCATAGAAGGATATTCCTTTTTCTAGCGGCTTTTTTCTTTTATATTGACGGCGTCTATACGATCATTGATATGGCAACCGCCTATGGAAGCGCTCTGGGTCTGGATAGCCAGGGACTGCTTCTGGCCCTTCTGGTGACCCAGATTGTGGCGTTCCCTTTTGCCCTCCTGTTTGGAAAAGCTGCAAAACGCTGTCCGGCAGGGCGCCTGATCAAAGTATGTATTTTAGCTTATACGGCGATTGCCCTCTATGCCATTCAGCTTGACCGCCAATGGGAGTTCTGGGTGCTGGCAGTATGTGTAGGAATGTTTCAGGGAGCGATACAGGCATTGTCCCGATCATACTTTGCCAAAATTGTTCCGGCAGAGAAATCAGGAGAATTTTTTGGGATATTCGATATCTGCGGAAAGGGGGCTGCATTTTTAGGGACTGCCCTGGTGGGAATGATCAGTCAGATTACAGGGAGCCCCAACGCCGGGGTAGGAGTCCTGGCCGTCATGTTTCTGATCGGATTTGTTATATTCCGAAGGGCGGATAGGCTGAATTCCTTGTCATAGGGGGCGGGCAATGGTATAATTAGGGATATTTTAGTATGGAAAGGTGCAAAAAGATGAAGAGACTGCTGAGTTACATGGCCAAATACCGCAAAGAAAGTCTGATCGCCCCTCTTTTCAAGATGTTGGAGGCCAGCTTTGAACTGTTTGTCCCTCTGGTAGTTGCCAGCATGATTGATACCGGTATCTGGAATCAGGACATACCTTATATTTTGAAAATGGGAGGGATTTTGGCAGCATTGGCAGTAATCGGTATCGTGTGCTCATTGACAGCTCAATATTTTGCTGCAAAAGCGGCGATCGGGGCAGGAACGGGCTTGAGAAACGATCTGTTTGCCCATATTAACCGGTTGTCTTATAGAGAAATTGATCAGATCGGCACAGCGACTTTGATCACGCGGATGACCAATGATATTAACGTAGTGCAGAATGGAGTCAATATGGTGCTGCGCCTGTTTCTGCGCTCGCCTTTTGTCGTTTTTGGGGCAATGATCATGGCCTTTACCGTGGATGTGAAGGGAGCGCTGGTTTTTGTCTGTGCGATTCCGATGCTGTCGGTTGTGGTATTCGGAATTTTGCTGGTCAGTATGCCTCTTTACAAAAAAGTCCAGAAGCAGCTAGATAAGGTGACCCAGTCTACCAGAGAAACGCTTTTGGGTGTCCGGGTGATCCGGGCCTTTAACCGCCAGGAGAGTGAGACCAGACATTTTGAAGAAGAAAATACTGTTTTGGTAAAACTGCAGGTGTTTGTTGGGAAAATATCTGCTCTTTTAAATCCGGTTACTTATGTAATCATTAACGTGGCAATTGTGGTTTTGATCTGGACAGGAGCATGTCAGGTCAATGCAGGAACTTTGACCCAGGGAAAAGTGGTAGCTCTGGTCAATTATATGTCCCAGATCCTGGTAGAGCTGATCAAACTGGCAAATCTGATCATTCTGATCTCCAAGGCAATGGCCAGCATGAATCGGGTGGACAGCGTTTTTGCCGTGCAGCCGGGAATCCAGGGAGGGCGTTCCCCGGAGAGAGAAGACTGCCGGCAGGGAGAGAAGGAACTCTTAAAAGCCGGCGGCGATATTCCCAAGGTAGCCTTTGAGAATGTAGAATTTTTCTATGAAGGCGCGAAAGAGCCGTCTCTGTCCGGGATCTCCTTTACGGCCATGGAAGGTCAGACCATTGGAATAATCGGGGGTACCGGTTCGGGGAAAACCACTCTGGCAAATCTGATTCCCAGATTTTACGACGTATTTTCCGGGAGCGTTCTGGTAGACGGAAGAGATGTCAGGACAATAGAATTGGAAAGTCTGAGAGATCAGATCGGCATTGTTCCACAGAAGGCCGTACTGTTCCGCGGGACTCTGCGGGACAATATGCGGTGGGGAAAAAAGGACGCTACAGATGAGGAAATCTACAGAGCTTTGGAGATTGCCCAGGCAAAAGAGTTTGTAGATGAGAAAAAGCAGGGGCTGGATATGAAAATCAACCAAGGGGGAAAAAATCTGTCCGGAGGTCAGCGGCAGAGATTGACCATCGCCAGAGCCCTGGTACGCTCTCCGCAAATTCTGATTATGGACGACAGCGCATCCGCTCTGGACTTTGCAACAGATGCAAGGCTGCGCCGGGCCATCCGGGAACATACGGAAGGAATGACGGTTTTTATTATTTCCCAGAGGGCCTCTGCGGTAAAACAGGCAGATACGATTTTGGTTCTGGACGACGGTAGGCTGGCTGGAAAAGGAACCCACAGTCAGCTTATGGAATCTTGTGAGGTATACCGGGAGATCTGTCTGTCTCAGCTTTCAAAAGAGGAGGTGCAGTGAGATGGGAAAGAATGGCAATAAGAAAACCTTAAAGAGAATCCTTCTCTGTATCCGCCAATATAAGTGGCAGGTAGTAGGCTCTCTCATTCTGGCGCTGATAACGGTGGCCCTGACTTTGTACGTGCCGATTCTTACCGGACAGGCGGTGGATCTGATCATAGGACCGGGAAATGTAGATTTTTCCGCTCTTATGGAAATCCTGAAGAAAATCGTAATTTCTGTAGCAGTGACGGCCCTGGCTCAATGGCTGATGAACCATATCAACAACCGGATTACCTACCAGGTAGTGAAGGACATCAGAACCCAGGCATTCAACCGCCTGGAAATCGTCCCGGTATCTTATATGGACAGCCACCCTACCGGGGACATTATCAGCCGAGTGATCACGGATGTAGACCAGTTTTCCGAGGGACTTTTAATGGGATTCACCCAGCTTTTTACCGGAGTGATGACGATTGCAGGAACATTACTTTTTATGCTGTCCATCAACCCGCTGATTACAGCAGTGGTCGTCCTTTTGACGCCTCTTTCCCTGGTGGTGGCCAGCTTTATTGCCAAAAAGAGCTATACAATGTTTAAGCATCAGTCGGAGACCAGAGGAGAACTGACCGGGCTGGTGGATGAAATGTTGGGAAATCTGAAGGTTGTACAGGCTTTTGGCCATGGGGAAGAAGCACAGAAAGAATTTGAGGAGATTAATGGCCGTCTGGCCGGCTACAGCATGAAAGCCACCTTTTTTTCCTCAATTACCAACCCTGCCACCCGGTTTGTCAATAGCATGGTCTATGCGGCCGTTGGAATCACAGGCGCATACGCTGCGATTCGGGGAATGATCTCTATAGGCCAGCTCACCAGCTTTTTGAGCTATGCGAATCAGTATACCAAACCCTTTAATGAGATATCCGGCGTTGTCACAGAGCTTCAGAACGCTCTGGTATCCGCTTCCAGAGTCTTTAAACTGATCGATGAGGAGCCGCAGCCGGCTGACAGAAGGGATGCGCTGGAACTGAAAAATGCCGAGGGAAGAGTGGATCTGGAGCATGTAGACTTTTCCTATTCGCCGGAAACAAAACTGATTGAGGATCTGAATCTGTCGGTAAAGCCGGGGCAGAGGATCGCCATTGTGGGGCCGACTGGCTGCGGAAAGACTACGGTGATCAATCTGTTGATGCGGTTTTACGATGTAAACGGCGGTGTGATCCGGGTGGATGGCCATGGGATTCAGGATATTACCAGAAAGAGTTTGAGAGAGAACTACGGTATGGTGCTGCAGGAGACCTGGCTGAAATCCGGAACAATCCGGGAAAATATCGCCTACGGCCGTCCGGAGGCTTCTCTGGAGGAAGTGATTCGAGCCGCAAAAGAGGCACACGCAGACAGTTTTATCCGCAGAATGCCGCAGGGATACGATACTGTAATCAGCGAGGACGGAGGAAGCCTTTCCCAGGGGCAAAAACAACTTCTGTGTATTGCCCGGGTCATGCTGTGCCTGCCGCCTATGCTGATTCTGGACGAGGCGACCTCGTCGATCGATACCAGAACTGAGATCCGCATTCAGAAAGCTTTTGCGAAAATGATGGAGGGAAGGACCAGCTTCATTGTAGCGCACAGGCTGTCTACCATTCGGGAGGCAGATGTGATCCTGGTAATGGAAGCAGGCCATATTGTGGAACAGGGGAGACACGATGAGCTGCTGGCTAAAGGCGGCCATTACGCAAAATTGTATAACAGTCAGTTTGCAGTGTCTTAGGCTGCATGCATTTTTAAAAGTTCAATCTCTTTTTTGTGTCCCTGAAGGTCCTGAGGGGTTTCCAGGATAAACGGAAGGTGTCTCAGACGGGGATGATTCATGATCCGGCAGATTCCTTCCAGGCCGAAAATGCCTTCGCCTATGGAGGCATGGCGATCTTTCCGGCTTCCTTGAGGATTGAGGCTGTCATTAAGGTGGAAGGCTTTTACCAGATCCAGGCCCAGGACAGCGTCAAATTTCTCCAGTGTCCGGTCCAGACCCTCCATCATGTCATAACCGGAATCCGACATGTGGCAGGAATCCATGCAGATTCCCAGTTTGGGCAGGAGGACGGGGTCAACCCGCTCCAGGATGGAGGCTAACTCTTCGAATGTTTTGCCAGTTTCTGTCCCTTTGCCAGACATGGTCTCCAGAAGAACGATGGTGGATTGTTCCGGACGCATCACAGAGTTGAGCATATCGGCGATATAGACAGCCGCTGTTTCAAACCCCTGTTTTAAATGACTTCCGGGATGAAAATTATACAGATTGCCGGGAATATATTCCATCAAGGCCAGATCTTCCGCAAACATCTGGCGGGATAATTCCCGAAGATGAGGGTCAGAGGAGCAGGCATTTAAAGTATAGGGAGCGTGGGCGACCACAGGGGCAAAATGATTGTCGGTCAAAAGCTGGGAAAAAGCAGTGAGATCCGAAACATTGAGTGCTTTTGACCTGGTGCCTCTGGGATTGCGGGCAAAAAACTGAAGGGTGGAGGCGCCGATGGAGAGGGCGTCCTGCCCCATCCGCAAATACCCTTTTGCGGATGATAAGTGGGTTCCAATCGATAACATAAAAAATCCTTTCTGTAAATTGGTACTTTTCTGATGTAGTATAGAAAATTTGCAGAAAGCTGTCAAGAATAGGAGATCCGGGATGGATAAGGATTTAAAAATTGCGATCTTGATTGACGCAGATAACATATCAGACAAATATGTGAAAATACTTCTGGATGAGACGGCCAGCAAGGGCGTGGCTACCTACAAGCGTATTTACGGTGACTGGACCAGCACCAAACTTGGCTCCTGGAAAAAGGTTTTGCTGGAAAATTCCATTATTCCAATTCAGCAGTACAGCTACACCACAGGAAAAAACGCAACAGATTCAGCTATGATTATCGATGCTATGGATATCTTGTATTCAAAAACGGTAGACGGATTCTGTATTGCCTCGTCAGACAGCGATTTCACACGACTGGTGGCAAGACTGCGGGAATCCGGAATGTATGTCATCGGGATGGGAGAGAGCAAGACACCGCCGCCTTTCGTGTCAGCCTGCAACGAGTTCAAATACTTAGATCTTCTGCTGGCCGCTGCCCAGAAGGAGGAGAAAGCTCAGGCGGAGGCTGCGGCAGCAAAAGAACGTGATGGGGTGGAAGCTTCTGGGAAGAGAAAGGCTGCCGCCACTCAGACCGCAGTGTCAGGATCAAAGCAGAAGAAAGCAACGAAAGAGGGAAAAGAGTCTTCTGATTCCCGAAACAGTCTGAGCCTGAAAAAGTTTAAGAAAGAGATTCAGACGATCGCGGAAAGCTGCTCCGATGACGATGGATGGATCTTTTCCGGCGAACTTCGCAATCAACTTGCAAAGCGTTTTCCGGATTTTGATGTCCGTAACTTTGGCCATTCTAAGTTCACGCCCTTCATTGAATCCCTGGGAATCTTTGAGGTGCGCCGGGAGGCCACCACTGCCGGAAACCGGGTAAAGCTGGTGTATTTCAGGTGTAGAAAATAGGAATAAAATTTTTATGGCGCGCGCTTGGGGCGGATCTTTTCTGCAGGCGATGCGCCATTTTCATTATGACGGGTGATGAATAAAATGCACGGATGGATTTGGATATATTGACAATAAAAGTTGGATTGATTATAATGATTTTAAGCTATTTTGTATGTATACACAAAAAGGAGGCACTAGTATGGAAGGATTAAAGAGTGTGGCAGATACGCGTAAACTTTCAAACGGAGTGGAGATCCCCTGCGTGGGCTATGGCACCTGGAAGACGCCTGACGGGGAAGAGACTGTTCGGGCAGTGGTGAGCGCTCTGCAGTGCGGGTACCGCCATATTGATACCGCCCAGCTTTACGGAAATGAGGAGAGTGTCGGGAGAGGAATCCGGGAATCCGGAGTCAGCCGCCAGGATATCTTTGTCACCACCAAGCTGAAAAACACGGAGCAAGGCTATGACTCTACCCTGAAAGCATTTGAGGGAAGCCTGAAGAGGCTGGGGCTGGAATATCTGGATCTGTATCTGATTCACTGGCCGATTCCCGGAATGTACAAGGAAAACTGGAGACAGGTCAGCCGCGACACTTGGAAAGCCATGGAGCGGCTCTATGAAGAAAAGCTGATTCGGGCAATCGGACTCAGCAATTTTCTTCCACACCACATTGAAAATATTGAGACGTCTGCAAATGTTCAGCCGACGGTGGACCAACTGGAGATCCACCCCACATTTACACAGAAGGAGACTGTTAGATACTGCCAGGACAAAGGAATCCTGGTGGAGGCCTGGAGTCCCTTGGGCCACGGCTCTGTTCTGGAAAATGAGACATTAAAGGTAATCGGCGCTGCACATCGTAAGTCTGTTGCACAGGTTGCTCTCAGATGGGAATTCCAGCAGGGCATTGTCCCCATATCTAAGTCCCTGAATCCGGACAGAATGAAGCAGAACAGTGAGATTTTTGACTTCCAGCTTACGGAACAGGAGATGAAGGCGATTACAGATCTCGGAGAAGAGGGGAGAACCGGCCCGGATCCAGATAATATTAGTTTCTGACATACGGGCCGGCAAGAAGATTCATTAAATAAGAAAACGGAAAGGCTGCATGAGAAAACCTACGACTGCCCATGCGGCCTTTTTCCATGCAGGGACAGAGGCGATGGTCAGATGCTCCGGAATCTGATAGGATCCGTCCTCAAGAAGCAGTCGGCAGTCTTTATGAAATTCTTCCATATATCCGGTCAGCTCTGCCGCCAGCTCAGGACTTTCTATGGCCAGCATCAGCTCAGTATCCAGGTAAGTGCTCCTCAGATCCAGATTGTAGGATCCGATAAGAGACAGCCGGTCATCAATGACCAGAGACTTACCGTGATAGGACATGCCGCCGTCGTACTCATAGATGGGGATGCCGAGAGCTGCCATTTCTTTTTTGTGCCGCAGATAATCACTGGAGGCAAAAAAATTGTCCCCATTTTCCACAGAATTGATCATGATTCGAATGTCCGGCACATCCTCTGAAACTTCCTGCAAAGTTTGGTACATGTAGGTATTTAACACGATATAAGGGCTGTGAAAAACCACAGAGGATTCCGCCCTGCGAATCAGTTCCGCTATGGTGGCGAACACCACAGGCTCCTTGGCATAAATGCCGGTGGGATTGGAAATCAGAGTGATTTTACCAGCCTCCAGCGTATTTGTATCGTAATAGCGGCGGTATTCTTCCTCACTTTGTAAAAAAAGATTTGGATTTTCTTCGGCCAATCTCTCATAGCGGGCTTCCAGAGCCGCCCGCTCCTCCTGTACACTTTTGCGGTTTGCCAATCTTTCAGAGTCGTGAAAAGGTTTGCAGACAGGAAGGGCCCAAACGCTCTCGAAATAATCACGGACCTGGGAAAGACCCTGCCCCGGACCGCTGGAGGGGGCAGTATTATAGACGAGAACCTCCCGGTCGTAGCTTCGGTCATCGGTAGGATAGCTTCCTATGAAATAATCAAAGGTATTTCGGCCGCCCAGGATAAACACATCATCGTCAACGATCAGATATTTATCATGCATTCGTCCCTGGGTTTTCCAGGGTGTCAGAAGATTCATAGGATTGTAGATGCGGATTTCGATATTGGGATGAGAGGAAACGGCGTAGAAGACCTTCCTTCCCTCCATTCGGATCAGGCCGGAAAATCCGTCTACTAGCATCCGCACTTTAACGCCCTCATCGGCTTTCTTTAACAGGACCGCCATCACATCCCGGGCAGATTCGCCGTCCCGGATATCAAAAGTAGAAAAAATAATTTCTTTTTCAGCAAGCTGCATCATTCGCATGCGTTCGTCCCAGGCACTTTGGTTGGTTTCCAGGAGCATTACTTTTTCTTTTCCTGGAGTCCCCTGATAAAATTCAGTATCTGCGATTTGCTCCTGAGTTGCTTCTGAAACCGGCAGATACCGGGCAAATGGAATCACAGCTCCGGCGATCAGATAGATTAGAAGCAGAGGTATAAGAATAAGCGCCAGTCGGCGCGGCCATTTTTTCATAATGTCGTATCCTCCAAATGTTGACTGTTATCCAGTATAGCGGATTGGAGGGGCTTTGTCTATAGGGGGCCGCAGCAGTTTATCCTTAAAGAGATTGGCCGTTAAATGATTCATGCCGGGCGTTCGCCCCGTTCGCCCTATAGAATCATATGGCTGAACTGATACAAATTTTCTCGAAAATCTGATAAAAACGGTAGACGAAACGGGAATTTTGTGAGAAAATGTAAAAGAGTATGGTGTGATAAAATTAACGAATTTATCCATCGAGCTTTTCAAAAAACTACATATTTGAAAGGAGTTTTAACATGATTTATTCACATGAAGTAGAAAAAATGTGTACCGTAGCACAGGGCGTAAACCACGGTGCTGCTCCGATCCCGGAAGAAGCAAAGTGGGTACAGGCAAAGCAGATCGCTGATATTTCTGGCCTGACCCATGGTGTGGGCTGGTGTGCTCCGCAGCAGGGTGCTTGTAAGCTGACCCTGAATGTGAAGGAGGGTATCATTCAGGAAGCTCTGGTTGAAACTCTGGGATGTTCAGGTATGACCCACTCTGCAGCTATGGCAGCAGAAATTCTTCCCGGCAGAACGCTCCTGGAAGCTCTGAATACCGACTTAGTCTGTGACGCAATTAACACTGCTATGAGAGAACTGTTCCTGCAGATCGTTTACGGCAGAACACAGAGCGCGTTCTCCGAGGAAGGCCTTCCTATCGGAGCTGGTCTTGAGGACTTGGGCAAAGGCCTGCGTTCCCAGGTAGGAACCATGTACGGCACCTTAAAGAAAGGCCCCCGTTATTTGGAAATGGCAGAAGGCTATGTTACCGGTATTGCCCTGGACAAAGATGATCAGATTATCGGCTATCAGTATGTAAACCTTGGCAAGATGACCGATTTCATTAAAAAGGGAGATGACCCCAACACCGCATACGAGAAGGCAAAAGGTCAGTACGGCCGTGTTGCTGATGCAGTGAAGATCATCGACCCGAGAGAAGAATAATTATTAATAAATCATTCTCACCGAACAACATTTGATAGATGAATTAAAGGAGGATCATTGAGTCATGGCATTATTTGAATCTTATGAGAGAAGAATTGACAAGATCAATTCTGTATTAAATAGCTATGGAATCGCTTCTTTGGAAGAAGCTGAAAAAATCACGAAAGACGCTGGCCTGGATGTGTACAACCAGGTAAAGGGAATTCAGCCGATCTGTTTTGAGAATGCGTGCTGGGCATACATCACCGGTGCAGCTATCGCAATTAAGAAAGGCTGCAGGAAGGCTTCTGACGCAGCGGCAGCAATCGGAGAGGGACTTCAGGCTTTCTGTATCCCCGGATCCGTTGCTGATCAGCGTAAGGTAGGTCTTGGCCACGGAAATCTTGGCAAGATGCTTCTGGAAGAGGATACCGACTGCTTCTGCTTCCTGGCAGGACATGAGTCATTTGCAGCAGCAGAAGGTGCCATCGGCATTGCTGAGAAGGCAAACAAGGTTCGTCAGAAACCTCTGCGGGTTATCCTGAACGGTCTGGGCAAAGACGCAGCACAGATTATCGCAAGGATCAACGGATTTACTTTTGTTGAGACCCAGTACGACTACTACACCGGAGAATTAAAGGAAGTAAGCCGCACCGCTTATTCTGATGGCCCCCGTGCAAAAGTAAACTGCTACGGCGCTAACGACGTACGCGAAGGCGTTGCAATCATGTGGAAAGAGAACGTAGACGTTTCCATCACCGGAAACTCCACCAACCCCACCAGATTCCAGCATCCGGTAGCAGGCACCTACAAGAAGGAGCGCATCGAGGCTGGCAAGAAGTACTTCTCCGTAGCATCCGGCGGCGGTACCGGCCGTACTCTCCATCCCGACAACATGGCAGCAGGCCCCGCTTCCTACGGTATGACCGATACCTTAGGACGTATGCACTCTGACGCACAGTTCGCTGGCTCCTCCTCCGTTCCGGCTCACGTGGAGATGATGGGCCTGATCGGCGCAGGAAACAACCCGATGGTTGGTATGACGGTTGCTGTAGCAGTGGCCATTGAGGAAGCGGCGAAGGCTGGGAAGTTCTGACCGAAAGCAACTTAGTGAAGGCGAGCCGAAAGGCGAAGTCTGAA
>CAJFOF010000051.1 GCA_904395885.1 uncultured Lachnospiraceae bacterium | reverse complement strand
CGAAAAGATACCGCCGTAATACCCCTATAAAATGGGCATTACAGCGGTATTTGGTTTTTATGACTGTCAAAGATGGGATTATACCGTATTCTCTTAGAAAAAGAAACTTCTTTTTTAAGAATCCTCTGCTGTTCCAGTTTGTCCCTCCGGTGTTCCTGCGGCTGTTAAACCCGCACGGGATAACGGCCTAGAAACACTTCCAAGAGTACGTCAATGATAACGGCGTCTCGCTAATAGAATATCCCTGCCGACAATCTAATTTAGAATTTTTTTCGGCAGGGATATATTGAAAAATATTGGATTTATTCGCTCCTCAAGGCATCGATCGGATTTAGTTTTGCGGCTCTGTTTGCCGGCATATATCCGAACAAAAGGCCGATACCTACTGATACACTGAAGGAGATCAGAATCGCTCCGAAAGTCGGATTTGCTGTGATCCCCATCAGGGTTCCCACAAGCCTGGTTGCAATACTTCCAACAACAATTCCGATAACACCTCCCATGGAGCTTGTCACTGCAGCCTCAATGACAAATTGTTGCATAATTACCTTTTTCTTCGCTCCCAGTGATTTGCGGATACCGATCTCCCGGGTTCGCTCTGTAACAGACACAAGCATGATATTCATAACGCCGACACCAGCCACCAGAAGAGAAATTCCGGCAATACCGCCCAGCATGGCAGACATCATGGCAATCTGCTCGTTCAGCGAATCCAGCATCTCGCTGTTAGCCGTAACATTAAATAGATCTTCATCCTTAAAAATATCCATCAAAAATTCTTCCAGGAGAGCCTTACATTCTTCTGTGTCGTCCGTACTGTTGGTAGCAAAAATATAATTGGTGATATCCGCATTCCTGGACATTTTTGTGGCAACGCTGTACGGCATCCAGACGAAGTCGTCTGTGCCGCCTTCTTCCAGCTCATCTTCGTCCTGACATTCCACTACACCCACGATTTTAAAAGCGTATCCACCGATTTTCAAAGTCTGATTCAGGGCTTCTTCCACTCCCCCATACAGCTCGTTAGCTACAAAGTAACCCACGACGCACACTTTTTGTCTGCTTACAATGTCAGAATATTGGATATTCCGCCCTGCAGCCAACTCATATCCCATCATATCCAAATATTCTTCGCTGTATCCGCCTACGCTGGTGGTTGACAGATTATCGTTCCCATGTTTGATAACTGTAGATACAGTAACCTGTGGAGTCATCTGGGCGAAGAGATCACTATGCTCCTCATAAAATTCATACATCTCTTCGTCGCTAACGGACCTGGTCTCAATATTGGTCACTCGGACTGACATTCGATTGACGCCCATGCTGGCAAAGCTGTCTACCACTGTGGACATATAGGCATTGACCACGCTGACCAGGATAATAACCGAAGCAACGCCGATAATAATTCCCAGCATAGTCAAAAAAGACCGCATTTTGTTGCCTCTGATACTCCGCAGGGCCATTTTAAAGGATTGCAGCATACTCTTTTACATCTCCGTCAAAATTAATCTTTCCATCATGGATCCGAACCACCCGCTTTGCTTCCATGGCTATGGAACTGTCGTGGGTGATCATAACAATGGTGTTTCCTTCATCATTAAGCTGTTTCAAGAAATTCAGCACATCCCGGCTTGTTCTGGAGTCCAATGCGCCAGTCGGCTCATCTGCCAGGATTAAAGACGGATCTCCCGCCAAAGCCCGCGCAATGGAGACACGCTGCTGCTGGCCTCCTGATAATTGGGAAGGCATGTTTTTATATTTCTCTTTCAGACCTACTTTTTCCAGAGCCGCCATAGCTCTCTCTCTCCGCTCACCGGCTCCCACTCCTGCATACAAAAGGGGCAGCTCAACATTTTCGAGAAGATCCAGCTTGGGCAGAAGATTGTACTGCTGAAAAATAAAGCCAATCATCTTATTTCGGATCTCTGCCAGCTCATCATCTGTCATATCGCTGACATCTTCTCCTCCCAGATGGTATTCGCCTTCTGTCGGCACATCCAATGCTCCAATAATGTTCATCAAAGTAGACTTTCCACTTCCTGACTTCCCGACAATCGCTACAAATGTCTACCATATTTAGAGGATTGATCTCCCCGTCCTCCGTCAATTCACAGTCTAGAATGCTGCCGTAGATAGTGGTAGACCCCTTCGATTCTGTTCTGAGCAGATTGTAAAACAGATTAATGCAGTCAGACTTTGTCAGAACCTCATCGCTTTCCCGGTCGATCTCCTCATTCAGCTCTAAAAATTCAAATTGGGCTTTCCTGCCGTTGACCTGGTCTCCGGTAAAATCTTCATCCGTATATCCAAGAAGGGCCAGGATTGCTTTTGTGGCATCCTGCATGGTTATGTACTCATCCGGCTTAAACAAACCTCCCAGGTATCCGCTCATCCATCCCTCCTGAGCGGCGATCCGGATATAAGACGCATATTCACTGTCTTTAGGAACATCAGAAAATACTGACACGTTGCTGGTGGAGCTTACGACACTCCTCTGATCGGATGCCTTCACCAGCATCTGGGCAAATTCGCCCCGAGTTACACTCTCTCCTGCCCCATATGTATCCATAATCCCGGACAATTCAATTACCCGTTCTCGCATATCGTAGCTCATGGAAGCCTGCGCTTCCATAGGAGCCATCAAAGATATCGCCGCCGTGACAACGGCAACGGAAGCAAATATTTCTCCCGATCTCATATCACTAACTCCTCTCCTGTTCATTGATTCTCACAAAGGCAACTGTCAAATGCACCGCTGCTTTGCGGCGCTTTACATTTTTTAACTTTATCAAAAGAATGTGTTCATTCTGTGTTTCTATCTTAAGAAAATTGTAATTGTTTTTAAAAAAACACAAAAAAAACGGAGCGCTTCCTTTTAATTAAGAAAGCACTCCTACTCTGAAATTCTAAGGTTTTAATCCTCCAATGCCTGACGGATATCTTCAATGATATCGTCTGCGTTTTCGATTCCCACGCTAAACCGGATCATAGCGGGATCTACGCCGGCCTCCTTAAGCTGCTCATCGTTAAGCTGTCTGTGAGTATGGCTGGCAGGATGAAGGACACTGGTTCTTGCGTCTGCTACATGGGTAACAATCGCTGCCAGCTTCAGCTTGTCCATAAAGACCTCCGCTGCCTTTCTTCCGCCCTTCAGGCCAAAAGAAATGACGCCGCAGGTGCCTGTCGGCATATACTTCTGAGCCAGATCATAATATTTGTCTCCCTTCAGCCCCGGATAATTCACCCAGGCTACATCCTCTCTGTTCTGAAGGAAAGATGCCACCTTTAATGCATTTTCACAGTGTCTGGGCATTCTCAGATGAAGCGTCTCCAGACCAATGTTGAGGAGAAACGCATTCTGAGGAGACTGGATGGAACCCAAATCTCTCATAATCTGGGCCGTGGCTTTGGTAATATAGGCAGCCTTTCCAAACCTCTGGGTGTAAATAATGCCATGGTAGGATTCATCCGGTGTTGTCAGTCCCGGGAACTTCTCCTTATGTGCCTCCCAGTCAAAATTGCCGCTGTCCACGATGCAGCCTCCTACGCACATTGCATGGCCGTCCATATATTTAGTGGTAGAATGGGTTACAATGTCAGCTCCCCATTCAAATGGGCGGCAGTTAATAGGCGTCGCAAACGTGTTGTCCACAATCAGCGGAACACCGTGTTTGTGGGCAAGACGGGCAAATTTTTCAATATCCAACACCACCAGAGCCGGATTTGCAATCGTCTCCCCAAAAACAGCCTTAGTATTTGGGCGGAATGCCTTTTCCAGTTCCTCCTCCGGCGCATCGGGATCTACCAACGTCACATCAATGCCCATTTTTTTCATTGTAACGGTAAACAGGTTGGAAGTACCTCCGTAGATAGTCGCTGCACTGATTACATGGTCTCCGGCAGAGCAAATATTAAAGACTGCATAAAAATTTGCTGCCTGGCCAGAGGAAGTCAGCATCGCAGCAATCCCTCCCTCCAGGTCGCAGATTTTCTTTGCCACAGCGTCATTGGTGGGGTTTGCCAGCCGGGTGTAAAAATATCCGTCTTCCTCCAGATCAAACAGGCGTCCCATCTGCTCGCTTGTTTCATATTTAAATGTAGTGCTCTGATAAACGGGAAGCACTCTGGGTTCTCCATTTTTCGGCTGCCAGCCGCCCTGGATGCAGATCGTATCCAGCGAACGTTTCTTATCCATGTCCTTGTCCTCCTGATTTTGTCGCTTTTTAGGATAGTCTATCACAAAACCCTTCAGTTGAAAATACCTTGATCCATTTTAGGACTTGAAATTTCCTCCTTTTCCCTGTATGATAATAGGGACTATTTTTCAGAAAGAGGTCTTTGATTTTATGACAGACGCACTCGTTCAATGGTTTACTACCCACTTATCCGGGATGGTTGCAGAAGAAGGGATTATTTTTATCATTTCCATGATTCCGATCCTGGAATTGAGAGGCGGTCTTTTAGCCGCATCTCCCGCTCTGCTGGACGTGCCGATCCTGCGGGCTATTCCCATCTGTATCCTTGGAAATATCCTGCCGATTCCGTTTATCCTGCTCCTAATCAATCGGATTCTGGACTGGATGGAGACGGTAAAAATCTTCCGCCCTATGGCCCTTTGGCTGAAAAATAAAGCCATGAGCAAACGGGATCAGGTAGAACGATATGAATTCTGGGGACTGGCCATCTTTGTAGGGATTCCCCTTCCAGGCACCGGAGCCTGGACCGGAGCGCTGATCGCCTCCCTGCTTCACATGAAATTCTGGAAAGCATTCCTTTCTATATTGATTGGAATTGCAATGGCTACCATCATTATGTCCATCGTCTCCTACGGCGTGCTGGGCGTTTTATTTGGATAGCAGTCCAGCCATAAGATCTTGCAAAAAAAGGAGTTCCTGCTGCTGAGTAGATACAACAGCGAGAAACTCCTTTTTTGAATTCAATCCGCCTGATTTTTTTCCTCCTCAAGCACTGGCAGTGCCGGGATTTCTGATCCTTCTTCTCCATTGTCTCCGCGAAGTTTCCTGCCACATTTACTGCAGTAAGCCGCTTCTTTAGAAACACGAAAGCCGCATTCCGGGCAAACGGCCATGTCTTCCAGATCTTTCAGCTTTTCCTCCAGCTCTCTGATCCTCTGTTCTCCTTCTTTAATTGCTTCAAAAACTCCCTGCTGAGGATGGCCATTCTCGCCCCGGTGTTCCTTATAATACAGATGGCCTAAAACAGCAAACGTTTCCTGAAGTTTTCTTTTCTCTGAATTGATCTGAGCCTTCACCTGAACGGCTTCTGTCAGATCCCTTGCTTTTGTTGCCGCCGCTTTTCCCTTATCTGCAAGGGTTCTCCCCAATTCGCCAAAAAGCGCTTCCATATCCATGGCGTTCTCCTCCTTTTTTGCTTTCTCCATTGTAATAGACATTCGGCACCTGTGTCAAGAGGCCGGCGCTACAGCGCCAGCCTCCCTTCGATTCCTTCATAATCAACTGTAATCCTGCGTCCATCCTTTAATTCTATTATAACCGGGCCATAGCCGCCGCAGTTCTGAGGATCCGCAAAAGTAAGTTTTTGTATCGGAAATAATTCATCGTCGCTCCACTCTTCCCCGTCCTTTTTGGTCAGAATGGCTGAGACCATGACATATGGCAGATAAGAATAGTAGCGCTCCCTGTGGCTTGTACCTACAATTATCCAGCTCTTTTTCTCTGCCGGGTTTGTCCCTTCTCTGTCTGCCACAGAACAGGAATCAAATCCTGCATAGAATACCATGGCCACCTGGCCGTATATGCCCTTTAATATCTTGGCTTTCGCTCCTGTCAATGGACAGATCCGTTCTTCTTCCTGTGCGTCAGACCCCTCTGGGATCGGAAGTCCGTATGAACCCAGCGTCAGGGTATAAGGCCTGTCCGGGATCCGGCTTTTGTCCACCCGGATCAGTCCTGACGCGACAGGAAAGTCTGCCAGATCCACGGATGCCTTGTCCTGGAATGTGCAGGTAAAATCGAAATACTCTTTCCGATAAAGAACGCCATCCTTTACCCCTCCGTACAGAAGGATATTGGGAATCTGAGGCTTTACCGGAAGCGGATCTTTGCGTCCAGCTCCCCATTCATCATAAGTCAGACTGTACTGCATAGCCTCCTGACCTCCGAAATTAAAGGCTTCCCAGGGGAACTGACTGTTAAAAGCCACTCTGGAATATCCGTTCAGGTTGTTGTTGTCTGATTGAAATAAGACCTTTGCTGTCCTGAACTCTGTAATTCCTGTATTCAGATGATTGTCCAGGACAATCCCCGGACCATCCAGCACGGTGGTCACTGTCCGGCATTCCCCTGTGCACTCCGCCTCACCGTCGGACTCCCAGACGCCGTTCTTCTCCGTCTCCGCCCAGAACGGGTGATCAGCCGGAAGGGTCAGACAGACAAAGGAGTTGGCAATCCAGAATGGGCTGGCTGCACAGCTATAACTCTGAAGAATAGGCTCAAAGGGCCCGTAAAATCCCAAGGCAGGAATCCCCTCATAAAAGCAGTCTTCCCTTGATACAAACTGGAGAAGCGCACCGCTGGCAATCCGTCTGGCCAGGCCCGGATCCGCTTTCGGATTTTTCAAAAGGAAGTTTGCCGCCAGGGGCGCGGATGCGGCGCTGCGGTAAATGCCGCTCCGCCCCCACATGGTCACGTGGCCGTCCCGGTCAAACATATTGGGAAAGGTCTCGACCAGGCGGTTGGAGTACTCTTCGATCTTTGCCGCCAGCCAGGGCTCTTTTTCATATCCGTACCACTGGTTCCACAGAGGGCCGTACACGTGGAAGGCCCAGGGGCAGTAGTAGTCAAAGCTGTGGCCGTCCCGGTACCAGCCGTCCCCCGCATAGTAGGAGACGATGGCCTGGGCGTGATCCCGCATCATATCCCGGTCAATCTCGTACCCTTCCCGATCCAGGAATCCCAAAATCAACATATTGAAAAGGCGCCAGTTGTGATGGCTGGTAAAGGAGTGTCCAAAATCTGACAGATACCTCGCAATCCGGTCCTTCTCCTCTTTTGTGTACGTCTCCCATATGGCTTCCCTGCACATAGAGAGGCCGATAACCAGGGAAGCGCACTCACAGGTGTGCTGAAAAGCCTTCTCCCCCGGAAGTGCTTCCGGAAAAATCTCCTTCACACTCAGCAGGTAATTCGGCGTTCCTGGAGTCACGGACAGCAAAATCTGATCTTTATAATACTCTCTCATAGAGTAACCGCAGACCTTTGCCTCCGGCTCATTGCAGAGCAGCGGAGCAGCAATGAGAAAGCTCCTGGCCAGCCCCTCAAACCGTTCTGATGCCTTTCTCCATTTAGGGCCTCCCGGCTGGGGATAGCTGACCTTCGTCTCATGGCGCGGGGCCAGGATCGGATCGTGAATGTCCTTCACATGGCGGAAAATTCCCGACAGGAAGAAGTGGCTGACTTCCAGCCAGTCTTCCCGGGTCATCCCCGTATAGGGGCTTTTTTTCCAATCAGGTTCTTTTATGGTAAATTTCATACTGCTCTCCTTTTATACTTCCCTGAAGAGGAAGGGATCTCCCAACTGATCCAGATACTCTCTCAGCCTCTTCCGAAAGCCCAGGATCAGTTCGTCCTTACAGTCCGGTTCAATCTCCCTGGGGCTCAT
>CAJFOF010000050.1 GCA_904395885.1 uncultured Lachnospiraceae bacterium | reverse complement strand
TGCGAGAGATAGAGGCGAAGCGGAATCGAGCGCACTGCGAGAGATAGAGGCGAAGCGGAATCGAGCGCACTGCGAGAGATAGGGGCGAAGCCCGGAATCGAGCGCACTGCTCTATAGAAGTACAAGGAAACCACTGTATACCGATTCCAGCGGGGAGGGAGAACTATGAGTTACTGGTGGACTTACAGTATGGGTATTGATTGCGGCAGGCGCAGCGGCGCTTGTGAATCTTCGGTTTGGAAAAGGGGAAAAGACGGATAAAGGCTTTGCGTTTTTCTACGGCAGGCTGAGTTACCGAAGGAAATGGATCAGGACTCTCTGGCTGCTCCCCCTTCTGCCGCTGATTCTAATAGGAGTTCAGCTCACGTTTAAGGATGCCTTGTTTTCCTTTGCAGTTGGGGCGGAACTGGTTCTGATTTTTCTAATTCAGTTTTTATATAATTACAAAAAATGGAAGGAGGAACTATGAGCGGCAAATTAATGGCTATCGTCGATGCACTTTTTTTGCTGTCCATGCTGCTCCCCAAAAGAGGGATCATCTATGTTGCCTACGGGGCCTGGATCGCATACCTGATTTACCGCATAAAAAATACACCATATAAAGCGGTTAAGATTATCGATGGAGGTATGATCGCTTTTGCGGTTATTATGATGGCAGCAAACCTGTATTTTATGTTTCAATAGAGAAAGGGGAGTTTTGTTTGGCAAAGTATGAGAAAAAAGTCTACGGAAATTTCAGAGAGATTCTGGCGAAAATACACAATGCGATTATGGAAGGGAGCGCCTCGGCTTCCTATGAAGATGGCAGTGATTTTACTCAGGGAGATTTCCAGTGTGCAGTGCGGGTCTATGAGCGCTACAGCTGGACCGGAGGAAACAGAGTCAGCCTTTCTCTGACGCTGGCCGGAAGCAGAGGAGAGTACTTTTTGTCGGCAATCACGTCGGGAGGAAGCCAGGGCGTATTCTTTAAGGTCAATACCATGGGAGAGGAAGCGTTTCTGGAAACGATCTCGGATGCGGTGAGTTCCCTCTGACCGGAAAGAAGGGTGAGAAAGATATGATAAAGAGGCTGATATTAGCCGGCCTTGCGGCCATGACAGTGTGCCTGACGGCCTGCCAGAATGCGGCGGGGGCAGAGAGCAGCCCCGCTGTCAGCGAGCCTGAGACGGAAACAGAGATAAAAATAGTTTCAGAAGGCGAGACAGATGCGAAGAAAGAAACGGAGCAGGAAACAGAAGAGGCCGCCGGGGAAGGGAGAGAGGAAATCCGCATAGATGGGGCGGAGGACAGCACAGCTGCAGACGGCATGGAAGAGTATGCATCCCTTTCTTTTTTCTGCGGTGATGCAGAGTGGAAACTGGAGTTTCTGGCTCAGGAGGATATGGTGGAGTCCGGAGAGCTTATGCTGGATGACAGATGCCATTTTGTGATCAGAGCCGTATCCGGAGAACAGAACTTTGTCCTGTTTGATGAGACCGTTCAGCTGGGGACCCCGCAGGGAGACGTATTTACGGATGTGGAGAACCAGCTTCACATTGTGATACAGGATGCGAGGACGGCCCAGTACCGGATAATAGATTACCGGTATGATGAAGGGGAAAACGTCTTTTTCGGGGAGGTTCTGGCAGACTACGGCGGCGTCAACTACTGGGGAGAGGTCCGATAAGATATGGCTGAGAAAAGATGGAAATGGGCGGCGCTGATCGCAGTGTTCGCTGTGATTGTTTTTGCAGGCGCTGCTGTGAAGAAAGCGAAGGTGCGCTCTTTTACGGGGATTATAGAGTCTGTCAGCGGGGTCACAGCGGTTGTTGAGACAGATGACCTCCGGGATGAGTACAGAGGGACGGTGAGAGTGTCCGTCATTCTGGATTCCGAGACTGCCGCCCGGGCAGCCGTCGGGGACGAGCTGCTGGTGACTTACACAGGGCCTTTTATGGAGACTTCGCCCCTGCAGGTGTCGGGTCAGCAGAGTGCGGAGCTTGTGAAGGCAGAGAGGGAAAGGGCGCTGCGATGACACATGACAAGGATATCCGGGAACCGCTTTTTGACTTTCTGGAAGAGCAATATGGAAAGATCCGGATTATAGAAGAAAAGACGATGGGGCGCTCCCGGGCCGACGCGGTGATGGTGACGGATAATGGTCTGTACGGACTGGAGATCAAGAGTGATGCCGATACCTATGCAAGGCTGTCCAGACAGGTAAAAGATTATGACCGGTATTTTGATTACAACCTGACGGCGGTCGGCTCCAGCCATGGCCTGCATATTGAGAAGCATGTGCCGGAATACTGGGGGATCATTACCGTGGAGGAGACCGGCGGGCAGTTTGATTTTTATATGCTCAGAAAACCTAGGAAGAACCCCAAAATGTCATGGGAGAAAAAACTGGAGATCCTCTGGCGTCCGGAGCTGGCCTGTCTGCAGGAGTGGAATGCGATGCCGAAATACAGGGAAAAGAGCAAGGCTTTTGTGGTGAAAAAGATTGCGGAAAGGGTGCCGGATAAAATTGACGAGGACAGACTTTCCAGGCAGGTCAGCGCCCTGCTTTTCGAGAGGGATTACACCACTATTTCTGATACTCTGAAAGAATACAGAAAAACCTCTGCCAGAAGTGCAAATCCCCCTGATATGTGGTAAAATAGCCATATATGACAGAGAGCGTGCCGCGGGGCGGGATGGCAGTGCCAGCTTCGCCCGACAGTCGGTGCGCGGAGGGGAGAGATTGTATGAAACAGCTAAAGAGAATTGCGCTGATCGCAGCGGCCTGCGCCTGTGTGGCCGGGTCAACAGTGCCTGTGCTGGAGAGCACAGTGATCGTGGCGGAGGCTCACTCCGGGAGGACGGATGGACGCGGTGGACACAGGGACAATAAGAACAAGAGCGGTCTGGGAAGCTACCATTACCATTGCGGCGGCTATCCGGCTCATCTCCACGAAAACGGGGTGTGTCCGTACGCGTCAGTTCCGGTATCATCAGGAGGGAGCTCATCATCGAGAGAATCATCCGCTGCAGTCTCAGCCACAGACAGTCAGGGTGAAGCGTCTCAGGCTGTGACTCAGGAGATGATGGATCAGTATGCTGCAGTTTTTGACGCGGATTACTACTACAATAATTATGAAGATCTGCAGAGCAGCATTGGCAGAGACGACCTGAAATTATTCGGGCATTTTCTGGACTGCGGAATGGCGGAGGGGCGTATCGGCTGCGAAAACTTTAATGTGAACGTATACAGGGAGAACAATCCGGATCTCCAGGAGGAGTTTGGGGATGACCTGCCCCGGTATTATTCCCACTATATGAGCAGCGGATGCCATGAGGGAAGAATCTGCAGATAGTGTGATTTTACATAAATTTTACCTTTCTTTGCAGGCCCTGTGATTGAGAAAGAGACGCACTTGGAGTAAACTAGAAAGAAAAGGCATCTCGGCCTGGAAAGGGAGAAAGAATGGGTGAAAATGATTCCTGGAAACGTGACTGGGAGAATGACAGCCAGAAAAAAATGAATGATGAAAAGCGGAACCAGCTTCACAAAGCGCTGGAAGGCGAAAACCCGGGGCCCTCGGGTGCAGTGGCTGTCATTAGCCTGGTTGCCGCGCTGTTGGGTTTCTTTTTCCCATATTCGACGGCTAAGCTCATCCTTCTGGCATGTGCGCTGTTACTGGGCATCGCAGGAATGATCGGCAGAAAAAAATGGAAGGGACTGGGCGTTGCGAGTGTTGTAATATCGCTCTACTCTCTTTTTACAGCGGTTCCCATGTATTTTCTGCTGGGGAACACAGGGAATTTGGCCAGTCTGCCAGGAGGGATGCCTGAAACAGAAACAGTATGGGCGGAGGAAGTTCCCAGGGAGGAGACAACGGCAGAGATAGAGGAGATTTCCGCCAGACTCAGTACACAGGAGCTGCTGCTTCCAAAGGAGCTGGTTCTGATTTCTCAGAATAATGGGGAAAAGCCGGTGAGCCTTGATTATAGCGTAGTTTTTTACGGAGAAAGCGGGGAGATGCTTTCCCTGGAAGAACGCTATTTTTATGATTGTTTTCCAGGGGGAAAAGCCATCGTGTCTGTTAGTTTGCCCCGTGACAGAGACTACAATCTGGTGCCTTTCGACCATTACGAGCTGCAGATCGATGCAGAGGAAGAGCAGGAGGATGAGAGGTATCTCTATTTTGGCAATGAGTTTCAGATCACCTCCAATATTGGCACAGAGGGCACTGTACTGGTTTCTGTCATCAACCCGACAGGGGAAACCTTTGATGCGGTAGACATGTGCTGTCTGTATTACAGTGGAGATGATGCGGTCGGATATGCCTCTTTAACGCTGACACAGTTAGGAGAAAAGGCAGTGGTGGAATTTGACCATCCCAGAGATGAGTCTTTCAATCCGGTGGCCTTTGACCGCTATGAAATTTTTGTTGTCTCTACGGAACGATATGATGCATAAATTCAGCGCCGATGTACCTGGAATGCCGATGGCCTTCTGGTTTCCGGCGCTATTGTTTTTCCGCAAAAATCCTGATATAATTTTGGAAAGCGGAAAGGACGGACAGAATGGAATTACGGGTATTAAAATATTTTCTGATGGTGGCCAGGGAGGAAAACATCACAAGGGCGGCAAACCTCCTTCATGTAACGCAGCCTACCCTGTCGCGGCAGCTTATGCAACTGGAGGAGGAATTAGGCGTCAAGCTGTTTGAGAGGGGAAATCACAGCATTACGCTGACCGACGATGGGATGCTTTTGAGACGGAGGGCCAAGGAGATCATTGATCTGACGGAGAAGACGGAGGAAGAGCTTTCCCACAGAGACCAGGAGATAGCCGGAACAGTGGCCATTGGATGCGGGGAGACAAAAAACATGTCGTTTCTCTCTCAGCGGATCATTGAATTTCGGGAGAGGTATCCTCTGGTGCGGTTTCACATTTACAGCGCTACGGCAGACGAGATTAAAGAACGGATCGAAAAAGGGCTTTTGGATATTGGGCTTCTCCTGGAACCGGTGGATATCAGCAGATTTGAGTTTATCCGCATGAGGGAAAAAGAACAGTGGGGAATCCTGGTCAGGGAAGACTCGGAGCTTGCCGGCCAACCTTTTGTCTCGTCGCGGGATCTGGCGAAAGTCCCTCTGATTATGGCAGAGCGGGAAGTCGTACAGCGGGATTTGGCCAACTGGTTTGGGGATTTATATGAAAATCTGGAGATCGTCTCCAACTATAACCTTCTTTTAAATGCGGCAAATATGGCCAAGCATGGGGTTGGGGCGGTATTGTGTTTTAATATGGAGAGCGGCTATTCCGGACTGAAATTCGTTCCCCTGTTTCCGCGGCTGGAGTCGGGAGCTGTCCTGGTGTGGAAGAAGGATCAGGCGTTTTCCGTTGCTGCGAAGAGGTTTATCGAGCGGGCAAAGCAATGTATCTTAGGCATGCCTGAAGATGCATGATAGGTATTAGATAGAAAGGGAAAACTGCGCTACAATGTAGGTATTCGAGAGAATACCTATTTTCGTTTTATGGAAAAGAAAGGGGCGAACCAACCATGACGATCAGTGAGGCCAGCGAGCGATATCAGATTCCTATAGAAATCCTGGAGGAATATGAAAAATGGGGGCTTTGCGGCGCAGTAAAAAAGGTTATGGGGGATTGGCAGTACGATGATTCAGATCTGGAAAAGCTGAGTCTGATCATGACCCTGCATGATATTGGCTTTGCTGCAGATGAGATCGAGGCCTATATGAAACTGGCGGAGGAGGGCGGCTCCGGCGGCTGGGAACAGCTGAGGATGCTGGACCAGAAACGCACGGCCACTTTGGATGAGATCCATTTTTGTGAGAGGCAGCTGGAGCGTCTGGACTATTTAAGGCACGAGATCCGCAAACAGACCCACATGCGGTCTGCCGGCGACCAGAAAATTTAACTATTTGATCTTTTGGCTGACTGATGCTACACTAGATGCGGAAAGGGAGCATCAGGATATCAGGGACGAGCCCCTGGGTCTCTGATGCAAAGGTTAGATTGATTTATGAAGCGATTTTTTTCAGAAGAAAGCAGGCAGCGACTGGAGGCCCTGCTGTTTTTGTCGCTCCCCACGATTGTGGAGGAGATTTTGGCTACTCTGCTGCAGTATGTAGACACTGCGATGGTAGGGCAGCTAGGAGAGCAGGCCACGGCGTCCGTCAGCATTACTACCAATGTTACCTGGTTGGTCAACAGCGTACCGGGAGCTATTGGGACGGCAATGCTGGTTCTGATTTCTAAAGCGGCTGGTTCCGGAAACAAAAAGCAGGTTCAGAAGCTGGCGCAGCAGGCTCTGTTTTTGGCGGTTGTGTCGGGTTTGATTTTGAGCGTTCTTTCCATCAGTCTCAGCCCCTATATTCCCAGGTGGATGGGGGCGGAGGAAGCAATCCAAGGGGAGGCTTCGCGGTACTTCTTTATTATCAGCCTGCCGCTGATCTTCCGCTCCTCCAGCACCATCCTGGGGGCAGCTCTGCGGGCGGTTCAGAATACGAAGACTCCTATGGTGATCAGCGTCGCGGCCAATGGCCTGAATATTATACTTAACTATTTTTTGATTTACACATTGGGACTGGGAGTGACAGGAGCAGCTATCGCATCGGCGATTTCTTACGTTTTGTCGGGAACTTTGATGTTCGCTGCCTGCAGACGTAATGATCAATTGAGGTGGGAATGGAGAGCGTTTTCTCTGGACCGACGGCTGATGAAGGAATGTGCTGTGGTAGGAACTCCTGTGCTGGGAACCAGCGTGGTCTCCTGCCTGGGCTATGTGGTTTTTGCCAGCCTGGTCTCCGGCATGGGGACGACGGTATTTGCCGCACATTCCATCGCAGTGACAGCGGAAACGATTTTCTATGTTCCGGGTTACGGCCTGCGCTCTGCGGCATCGACGCTCATTGGCAATGCCCGGGGCGAAAAGAATATAGAAAAGCTGAAATCTGTGGGGAAGATCAGCGTCTGCCTGACTATTGCGATGATGTGCATCAGCGGGCTGATCCTCTATATCGGAGCGGCGCCGCTGATGAGGCTCTTTTCACCCAGCCGGCAGGTGGTAACACTGGGGGCGGAGATGCTCCGGCTTGTGGCCCTGTCCGAGCCATTTTTCGGGCTGATGGTCGTCCTGGAAGGAATTTTCTACGGGCTTGGCAGAACCCGATACGCCTTTGTGGTAGAGACGGTGGGAATGTGGGCAGTGAGAATTCTCCTGACCTTCCTCTGTGTCCGGTACTGGAACCTGGGGCTGCGCGCCGTCTGGTACTGTATGATTGCGGATAATGTCTGCAAAGCCCTGCTGTTTATCCTTCCCTTTGTGTGGAAAAAGAGCCAGAAGCGCCTCCTGGAGTCCATTTAATGGCCATGGGGAATCTGATCCAGTTTCCCCTTTTCTTTTTTCAGGTCAGCGTACAGCAGATCGAAGAGGACGATGCCCAGCGGGATCAGAGAGACCCAGATGGCTTTGCCTAAAAGAATGTGGCAGAGAACGGTGGAGAGGGTTCCGCCTGCCACGAAGCTGGCCAGCATTCCCAGATGGATTCCGCTCCGCTTTAAGTGGGCGCGGCTTTCCTGGGGATGGCGGGAGGCCTTGCAGAGAAAGACCCCTACCTGACGGATATGGTTGGTGCAGAAGGTGGTAGCCATTGGAATTCCCTGGGCCTGGCGGAAGGTATTGTACTGCATGGAGCAGATCAGATTGATCAGGATCTGGGTGATCTGGACAGGAGCGGATTCCGGGAGAAAGCCCAGGAAGATGACGACGCCCATCTCGATCATCACCAGCAGGGTATCCCAGCGAAAGAGACGGAGTTTCTTTACCTGATTGGGGAGCAGCTCTGAGATAAAGGCGCCCAGGCAATAGGCGGTGATGGGAATGAGCAGATAAAGAGCCTGTCCCCAATTTTGATTGCCCAGGGACATGGCCAGCAGGACGAAATTGCCTGTCTGTGCATTGCAGAATACACCGCCCCTCAGGGTGTATGTAAAGGCGCCGAAATATCCGCCTGTAAACATCATCAGGATGAAAACCAGCCATTTCTCACATTCCAGATATTCATTTTCCGGAGAGAATTTGGCAGGCTGTTTTGCGATTTCCATGTTGCGGCCTCCTATAGTTTGTATTTCCGAAATTCTTTCGGGATCTCTTCGTCGGGCAGATTTTTTACCACCTCTTCTGTTCCTGCTGAAACAGCGGTATCATAGTACCAGCATTTAAATTTCAGCTTGTTGATGGTGTCCTGAAGGGCTTCCATCTGTTTTTCCATTTCTGCCAGTCTTTTATAAAACATTTCCTGGCGTTTCTGCAGAGAAGCATCGCCCTCCTGACACCACTGGAGGAATTCCTTGATTTCATTAATTGACATCCCGGATATTTTCAGGCATTCGATGATTTTCAGAGTATCGATCTCCCTGTCGGAGAATACCCGATTTCCACCGTGGGAGCGCTCTATGTTGGGGAACATCCCTTCCCGGTCATAGTAGCGCAGAGTGGAAACGGAGAGGCCTGTCAGCCTGGCGGCCTCTCCGATGGAGTAATGCGCCATTATGTTCACCTCGCTTGTATCTAAAGTTAACGTTAAGTGCCAGAAACAGATTATACCTGCAGGGCCGATTTGTCAATGATTTATGAGTTTGTGTTGCAGCTTTGGGGACGATCAGATAGAATAAAAGAAAAGCAGACAGACCTGCAAAGGAGGATGAACATGAAATTTTTTATCGATACAGCCAATGTAGAAGAGATCAGGGAGGCCAACGCCATGGGGATCATCTGCGGCGTGACCACCAACCCTTCCCTGATTGCCAGGGAAGGGAGAGATTTTTATCAGGTCATTCAGGAGATAGCCTCTATCGTAGACGGTCCCATCAGCGGCGAAGTGAAGGCCTCCACAGTGGATGCAGAGGGGATGGTGAAGGAGGGCAGAGAGATTGCCGCCATCCATCCCAACATGGTGGTAAAGATCCCGATGACGGCAGAGGGCCTGAAAACAGTAAAGATTCTGGAGGCAGAGGGTGTAAAGACCAATGTCACCCTGGTATTTTCGGCGGGACAGGCGCTTTTGGCAGCCAGGGCAGGGGCCTCGTATGTTTCGCCGTTTCTGGGGAGGCTGGATGACATCTCTACCCCTGGGATCGACCTGATCGAGGCGATTGCGGATATATTTGCCATCCACAATATCGGGACTCAGATCATTGCGGCGAGCATACGAAACCCTATCCATGTGATCGACTGCGCCAGAGCGGGAGCCAATATTGCCACGGTTCCCTATAAAGTGCTGATGCAGATGATCCGCCATCCGCTGACGGATCAGGGCATAGAAAAGTTTCAGAAAGATTATCAGGCAGCGTTTGGAAAATAGTTTATGAAAGAACTTTGATTTTGTCTTCCAGCAGACGGGCGGTCCCTTCTATTCCCAAAATGCTGCTGTCCACTGTGAGATGGTAGCTTTCCGGAGCGCCCCACTGCTTTCCGGTATAGAAATTGTAATAGACGGCCCTCTGCCGGTCCACTTTTTTAAGGGCTGCCGCGGCGTCCTCCTCGGGCATATGGTTGCGGTCCATGACCCGGGCAAGGCGTTCGGGGACAGGGGCGGTTATAAATACGGAGAACAGCTCCGGAAAGTCCCGCAGGATATAATCGGCACACCGGCCGACGATTACGCAGGAACCCGCCCTGGCGATGTCCAGAATAAGCTGGGACTGAACCTGAAAGAGGGATTCCCCCACAGACACCTCTTTAGCTGCGGCCTCCCCGCCTTTGGCTTTCATCAGGGAAGAAGGCGAGGTGCGCTCGTCATAGTAGGAGAGAAGCCCCACCTCGATGCCGCTTTTCTGCGAGGCCATCTCGATGAGATTTCGGTCATAGTAGGGGATCTGAAGGGAATGCGCCAGGGCTTTGCCGACATTATGCCCTCCGCTGCCAAACTGGCGGCCAATGGTTACGATGATTTTGTTCATGTGCTTCGCTCCTTTCGTTTGGGATTGTCCCTGGGGATAAAAAAGAGACTGGTGTCAACGTGCTCCAGCTGAAGAAGCCGGATTTTTTTCTCGATCCCTCCGGCATAGCCGGTGAGACTGCCGCTGCTCCCCACCACCCTGTGGCAGGGAATGATGATGGAAATGGGATTGTGGCCGACAGCCTGCCCCACAGCCTGGGAAGACATAGAAGGCACATTTTTTTGGACGGCGATTTTTTCTGCGATCTCCCTGTATGTGAGCGTACTCCCGTAGGGGATTTCGGTCAATGCCTTCCAGACAGCCAGGCGGAAAGCTGTCCCTTTCGGGGCAAGCGGAGGCAGAAAGTCCGGTTTTTTGCCGCTGAAATAGATTTCCAGCCACTGCCGGGCCTGATCAAAGGCGGAAGAGTCGCCGGTCTGGTATTCCGGGGAAAGCGTGAGGCCGAAGTATTTCTGCCCCTCAAACCACAGACCGGTAAGTCCCTCCTGGCTGCAGGCCATAGTCACAGAGCCAAGGGGCGTCTGACAAGTGGTGATGAGTTCCATGAGGAGGTACCTCCTTTTTCGATTATATACATTATTATACCATTAATCGACCTAAATGGAATAAAATATGGTAAAAATTCACAAAAAATGTCGGAGGTGAGAGGATGAATCTGGGAAAAGGAAAAATTTCCCCCACTGCCAATATCGTGAGGGGTGCAGTGGTGATGGGCGATGTGGAGATCGGCGATGAGGCCTGCGTCCTGTTTCATGCGGTTGTGCGGGCTGACGAGGCGAAGATCGTGATCGGAAGGCGCAGCAATATCCAGGACAACTGCACGGTGCATGTAGACAAAGGGTTCCCGGCAGTGATCGGAGATTACGTGACGGTTGGCCATAATGCAGTGATCCACGGCTGTACCATCGGGGACGGCACGGTCATCGGTATGGGATCTATTATCCTCAATGGGGCCAGGATCGGAAAAGAATGTATGATAGGGGCCGGAAGCCTGGTCCTCCAGGGGCAGGAGATACCGGACGGCTGTCTGGCGGTGGGGAGCCCGGCCAGGGTGAAAAGGCCGCTCACCGAAGAAGAGATCCGCCATCTCTATGAAAACAGCCGGGCCTATGTGGAGACAGGGAAAAGACTGCGGGAGGAGGGATATACGAAAACGGATCTGCCCCCTGCCGATGGCAGAGGGGAGATCCGTTAGACGATTCCCTGTTATTTTTTCAACTCTACTAGGGCCTCGATCTCGCAGGCCATGCCGCCGGGGAGGGCGTTGGTTCCGATGGCAGAGCGGGCCGGGGTTCCGGCTTCCACGCTGAACAGGTCGGCAAGAAGCTGAGAACCGCCGTTTACTACCTGGGGCTGCATGGTGAAATCATCGGCACTGTTTACGAAAGCCAATATCTTGACGAAACGCTTGATCTTATTTAAGTCTCCCGTCTTTTCGTGGAGATTGGCCAGCAGATTCAGCATACACTGGTAAGCGGCTTTCTGACCTTCCTCCACAGTCAAATCTTTTCCAAGTTTCCCAAGGATATTGGTTCCGCTGCCAATGTCAGGGCCACAGCCGGAACAATATAAAAAGCGATCGCCAAATTCCTGCACAGGGGTGTAAATACCGCCTTTAGCTGGGGGATTGGGAAGGGTGATTCCTTTTTGGGCTAATAATTCATATACGTCGTTCATGTTAGATCTCCTTTTCACTAATAGGTTATTTTTCGGTTTCTGGCAGTGACATTCCAAGAGCCGGTTACGCTGCCATTTTCTGCTGTCAGAATTTCCGGATACAATGCCGTAGTGGGGCAGATGTGGGTGGGGATAACGTAAAGACAGGTTCCGATGGGGGGACGATTCTTCCCGTTTTTCATACGGAACACCCAGTGCTCTTCACTCTGCATCACAGGCTCTGCATCTTCAAGCCCTGCAATGTAACCGCGCTGTCCAGGAGGATCAGCGGCAATGCCTTTATAACCCAGATCAATGGTAAACAGATCAGAGTCAGGATGACTGACAACCCGACTCAGGACAGCGGCTCCGGGCGTGCAGGGAATGTCGGGAAAAGACTGACAGTATCCTGCATCCTGGACAATCAGGGTTCCCGGGGAGAGATACCAGTCTGTGTGCCGTGCATGGCAGGGAAAGGAAGGGCTGCCGCCGGCTACTACAGTGCTGCAGTTCACTCCCTCCTGAAGCAGATGGGAGATGACCTGATTGATCTCAAGATCCAGAGAGGCTATCTCAGCATCTCTTTTCTCAAAATCCTGCTCGTGACTTCCGTCATAGCAGTGAAGTCCCTCAAAAGAAATCCCCTTTAATTGGCTGGCCATCCGGCAGAAGGCTTCCAGTTGACTGACCGGAACGCCGGTTCGGTTCATCCCCATATCTACATCAGCGAGGACGGCCATCCGGCGATTGAATTGCAGGCACAGTTCGGACAGCTCCCCAAGCTGTTCGAGATCATCGCCGACAGCATAGAACACCGTGGAAGGGTATGCTTCTGCTAAATCCAGAAAACGTTTCCTGGCAGGGCCAATTAAAGGGTAGGCCAGAAGCACTTTCTCCGCGCCGGCAGCGGCGGCGATTTCCGCCTCCGAAATGGTGGCCGCCTTAAATTTTCGGATTCCGTATTGAATCTGAAGTTTTATCAGTTCCAGAGATTTGTGGGTCTTAATGTGGGGCCAGAGCCTTTCCGGGTCCCCGGCTATCCGGATGATTGTTTGTATGTTTTCCCGGATAATGTCGGTGTAATAGATGAGACAGGGAGTATTAAGGTTCCCGGTATCGTTTAGTTGGTATTGGCTGTACATGAAATCTCCTTTGTATTTCAACAAAATTAAAAGCTACAGGATCAGTCTGCCGCGGTTCAGGGAGAGGACAGTATCATCTTCGACTGCGATATTGCCGTTCAGGATACACCAGCGCAGTCCCTGAGCCAACTGTTTTCCCTGTTGATAGGTACTTTTGTCTGTGAACACAGCAGGGTCAAAGAGATTCAGATCTGCGTAGAAGCCCTCTTTGATGGCGCCGATTCCCGAAAGATTCATTCGGGAGGCGGGGAGCAGAGTCATTTTGTGTATCGCCTCTTCCAGAGAGAGGATGCTGCGGTTTTTCACGTAATCGGAAATCACCTTTGGAAAGGCGCCGTACATGCGGGGATGGGGATTCTCCGTATCCGCATAGATGGCATCGGAAATAACGCAGCTATAAGGAAGCCTTGCAACAGTATCTACGTCCTCCTGACACATACTTTGAAGGACAATGGCCGTATTTCCGTGGTCCTTGATAAGAAGATCACATAATACATCGGTTTCATCGCTGTAATGAAAGGATGCTGCGATTTCCGGTATTGTCATACCGATATATTTCTGACATTCTTTCTGAGTCCCGGAGGAAATCGTGATTTTGTCCCAGCCGAGAGAGAGGATATAGTTATCCCAGTCGGGATAGACTTTTGCGAGAAGGCGGCGAAGCTCCGTCCGGCCTTCAGCGGTTTTTAATCTTTCGATCATCTTCTCGATATCTCCCTGGACAAATGCAGGGGGAACCAGGGACATCAGAGTGGTAGAGGCGCAGTTGTAAGGATAAAAATCACAGTAGACCTCCTGATCCCGCGCCTGGGCCTCCTGGATCAGGGAGATGGCTGTGTAGATTTCTTTGTGCCAGTTGTGTAACCCGCAGGATTTGAAGTGACTGATCTCCATCCTGCATCCTGCGGCCCGGCCAATAGCTATGGCTTCGGAGACGCTTTTTACCAGACTGTCGCCTTCTCCGCGAATGTGGATCGAAACGGTTTTTCCAGCCTTTCCTGCAGGCTTTAAAATTTCGCCTAATTCTTCAACGGTTTCATAGCATTCCGGCAAATACATGAGACCAAGAGAAACGCCGCAGGCTCCGGCTTTCAGAGCGTCGCTTACGATCTGACGGCAGCGGGCCAGTTGATTTTCTGTCAGCCTTTCGTCCGAAAAGCCGTTTACAGAGATACGGATCGCTCCCATTCCCACTGCAGCAGCAGTGTTGACAGGCAGTGAAGCACTTTTCAAGGCCTCGAGATAGGAAGAAAAACTGGGAAAATAGTCAGATTCGTTGAAATCGCCGAGAACAGGGGCGTAATAATCCTTCATGGCCCGACGGATAGCTGCATCTGCAGGCTGAGGGGCAGCGGAGATCCCGCAGTTGCCTGTGACCGCAGTCGTGATTCCCTGCCGCAGCAAGACCTCGCCGTAGTTTTGATCATTTTTCCGGAAGGGCATCTGGTCGTAATGGCGGTGGATATCTACAAAGCCCGGAGTGACAGCAAGCCCGGACGCATCCAGAACCCGGTCGTCTGACTCGGCGACCAGGTCCTTTTTTATTTCTGTGATTCGGTTCCAGCGGATCCGGATATCGGATCTTTGGGGACTGCATCCGGTTCCATCATATACAAGGCCGTTTTTTATCAGCAAATCAGCCATATTCTGCCTCCTGCCCTTCTATGAAACCGTACAGGAAGACTGGGGCTGGGAGATAAAAAAGAATCCGTGCCTGTGCTCCTGAAGGTATTTCAGCAGAGGAAGATCCTCCGCCACTACATTGGCAGCAACATTGACCCTCTCGTCGGCAGGAAGCGGGCAGAGGGTGATCTGCAGTTCTCCCATGTACCTGCCGTACAGATTATTGTCAATGGTTACGGTTCCAACCGGGCGCTCTGCACAGCAGCAGGGTGAATACTGCTTTTTATTGGCCCGCCGGAATTCGTCTGCCCGGATGACATCCTGGGCAATGTCAAAGCGATTGTGGAAAGTGGTATTGAGTATGGCAGATTCTCTGACATTCTCCACGCGGATCGGAATAGCTCCGTCTCTGAGGAAGGACAAAAACTGGAAACATGTGGCGTCCTGGAGATCAAAATCTCCGAGGATAATGGTATCTGTCTGATAGTGCTCCTTCAAATCAAGAAAAGCAAGGAAGGGGGAAAGGCCTCTGTGTTTCTCTAAAGTCGGAAGGCCCTCAAAGACAGTGCCGCGCATCTCCTTATCACCGGAGAAAAATGCCGCAGTTCTTACGTTGCGCTTTTTCAGCCATTCATTTCTGGCAGCAAAGAATGCTTCACTGAGTCCGGTGTTTTTCCTGGGATAATAATTGTGCCAGGCCTCAAAGGGCTGAGAGAAGCCGTTTTCTTTCAATCCGTCCATAAATGCATCGTCCAGCGTGCTGGCGTTCAGGATGATCTGAAACTCCTTCGACAGGTCAGCGATTTCTTTTTCTGTCATTCCATTGTCGATCCGCAGACCGGTAATGCCGAATCCCTTCAAGTCTTCTAAAGAAAAATTTTTGAATGTCCTGGGAGACACATCCACGATAAAATCGAGGGAAAGATTTTTGATGACCGGACCTATGGATGTAAGCGTATGGCGGAGAGCATCCTTGCTGTCTCCGGGGATCTGGAGGGAAGCGAAAACGCTTCCCACATTCAGATCTTTCATTTTTTCCAGATAACTGGTCAGTTCATCAGGCGACTTTTCTGTAAGCGAGATCGTAATTCCAAATTTTGTCATATGCCGCTCCTTTTATTTGATTTCCAGTTCTTCTAATGTCTCAGCTTCACGTTCGGCAGATTTCGGAACGCCGAAGAGATAAGTAAAGATAAATCCAAACAGGTAAGAAACTAACAGTCCTGCTCCGTATATGTACCACTTCTGGTCTGCGATAACGGTCAGCATCAGAACGCCGCTGAGAGCCTGAGAAGTAGCGCCGACACCGTTAAAGGCTGCTACAAAAGCTCCGCCTACGCCAGCGCCCAGGCAGGCTGTGATAAACGGCTTGCCCAGAGGAAGGGTGACACCGTAGATAAGAGGTTCTCCGATTCCAAGGATACCGGAGGGCAGACCACCTTTTACGATTGCGGTCAGAGGTTTATTTTTCCGGCACTTTAACCAGATAGCAAAAGCTGCACCTACCTGCCCTGCACCAGCCTGTGCAAGGATAGGAAGAAGGGTAGTCATACCTGTCTGGTTAATCAGCTCGATATGAATAGGCGTCATAAAGTGGTGTACGCCCAGCATAACCATAGGAAGCCAGATACCAGCCAGAATAAAACCAGCCACAACGCCGCCGATCTCCAGAAGCTGAGTAACGCCGACAAGGATTGCATCGGAAACAAGTCCGGCAACAGGCATAATAACAAAAATGGTGATCAGACCAGATAATGTAAAGGAAATAAATCCGGTTAGCACCAGATCCAAAGCTGAGGGCATGATCTGGCTGACTTTCTTATGAATTTTAGAAAGAATCCATACGGCAGCTACGACACCGATAACACCGCCCTGTCCGGATTTAAGAGCTTCGCCGGTAAACAGATTGACCAGGGGAGCTTCCGCCGTCATTCCGCTCAGCAGGACAGTCGCTCCCAGAGCTCCGCCCAGACCGAGATCGGTCTTAAACTCTCTTGCGGCATTAACGCCTACGTGAATGACCAGATAGGAGAGTACGCCGTTTTTCATAACTCTCAGGAGGTTGATAAACTGCTGAATGGTCACGGAGTCAGCTATCGTCCCGCTGTCAACCAGGGTAACGAGCAGTGATTGGAGACCTGCCAACAGACCGCTGGCGATCAGGGCTGCGGAAAGGGGGATAAATACATTACTGATTGTCTTTAAAGCAAGCTGAACTTTGCTGACTTTCTGCTTGCTTTTAATGGCCTGTTTATTTTTTGCTGCAATTTCTTTTGCTTTTTCTTTATCTGCCTGATAAGTCTCAGTGGGCTGGCTGGTCTGACGGGAAGCTCCGCCCCAAATTGCAAGCGCCTCATCCGCTACTTTTTTGGCAGTGCCAGGTCCTACCACTACCTGAACCTGAGCGTCTACATAAACACCAAAAACACCTTTCAGTCCTTTGATTTTTTCCGTATTCACCAGATCCATATCTTTGACTTCTAATCTTACTCTGGTCATACAGTTGGTAATCAGCGTAATATTTTCTTTCCCTCCGGAAAGATCAATGATCTGCTGAGCTAATTGTGTGTGTTCTTTCATACATCATTCTCCTTCCTGTCTATTATGAGACTAATGCTTTCGATTGAATGGCCTGACGGATATGCCCGCCGGCTTTCTGTAGCTGTTCGGCGGCCTCCTCGGAGGTACAGCCGTTCAGAATCATGACAATCGCTGTCTTGACATGCCCATCGGCAGCTTCCAGGGATTCAGCAGCAGTCTCTCTGGTACAATCCGTAATATCCATAACGATATTTTGGGCACGGACCTTTAATTTCTCGTTGGTCTGCTGGACATCGACCATTAAATTTTGATAGACTTTTCCGATTCCTACCATACTTCCGGTAGAGATCATATTTAAGATCAGCTTCTGGACGGTTCCGGCTTTCAGGCGTGTAGAACCGGTCAGAACTTCAGGCCCGGGCACCGGTTCAATGGCCAGATCAGCGGCTTTGCCGACCTGTGAGTGGAGATTACATGCGATTGCCACAGTCTTGCAGCCAATACTCCGGGCATACTGAAGCCCATAGATAACGTAAGGGGTACGACCGCTGGCCGCCAGGCCAATGACGATATCCTTAGAGCTGAGATTTTTCTTTTTCAGATCTTCCTCGCAGAGAATGGGGCTATCCTCTACACCCTCCTGAGCGATGGTGAAGGCACGCTCGCCGCCGGCGATGATCCCAACTACGGTGTCGGGAGATACGCCAAAGGTAGGCGGGCATTCCACTGCATCCAATACGCCGAGCCTTCCGCTGGTTCCGGCACCAATATAGATGATCCTTCCGCCGGCTTTCAGGCTCTCCGTCGCCCAGGTAATCGCAGTGGCGATTTCCGGAAGCACTTTCCGGACGGCAAGAACCGCCTGTTCATCTTCCTGGTTCATAGTCTGGGCAATTTCAAGAGGACTCATCTCATCAAGATTCATGGTGTGCGGATTTCGTCTTTCTGTTGTAAGTGCTGTTAAATCCAACAAAGTTGTTACCTCTCATTCTGTAATTCATTTTCTTTTTCGATGTAGTTCTTTACAAATTTTTTCATGCATTGTTCATAGTTCTGGTTAATATAGGCCGCATATAAAATGTCAATGACATTGAGCTGGGAAAGCCTGGACGACATGGCGCCGCTTCTTACAATGAATTCCGTAGAACCGACTCCAAGCGTGTAGTTGGCGTACTTGATCAGCTCGGAATTGGAATCGCCTCTGGTAATGGCAATGACCTTTGCGCCATTCTTTTTCGCCGCCTTCGCGCAGGTGATCATTTCTCTGGTCAGCCCTGAATAGCTGATGATAACAGCAACATCGTCTGGTCCCATGTTCTTGGCATAGAGAAATTGGCTGTGCCAGTCGTCAGACATGTTGCAGAACTTATCTACGCGGAGCAATTTAAGCTGCAGATCTTTTGCCGCCAGAAGAGACGCGCCGATTCCGAATAAATTGATCACCCGGCTTTGGCTTAAAAGCTGTACGCAGGCATCAATCGTCTCAGAATTTAACAGTTTTTCTGTGATTCTCAGAGAGTCCACATTTTTTTGGGTGACTTTCCGTATCACATCTTTCGTGCTGTCCCTGGGTGAAATATCCTGCAGAGCAACGTTTACGCTGCCCTGAGACATTGCAAATTCATATACCAGGCCCTGCTGGAACTCTTTATATCCATGAAAACCCATTTTTCTGCAAAAGCGAACAATCGTTGATGCAGAAGTGTAGGTTATGGATGCCAATTCATGAACAGTTTTTCCCATCACCTCCTGCGGATGATCTAAAATAAAATCCACCACGTTTTTTTCTGCTGTGCTGGCATACCGTCCATATTCCTTCAGACGGATAAAAAGTTTTGTTGATTCCATTCCTTACACTCCTCATTATATATTTTGAAATAAAAATATCAATTACCTTTGATAATTTTGGTACATTATTTCATATGTTGAATAAATTGTCAAGTATTGCCAAATAAATATTTCATTCAAGAAACAAATTGTGCATTTTGTAAGTGAAAAACACACGGACAGCACTTCGACCGGTCTTTAAAAATTCCATAAAATGTGGTAGAATTTTTTTTAAATGACTGAAAAAAGGAGAACAAAGGCAATGAAGGTGCGTATGGCAACAGAAAAGGATATTGAGAGAATCCACAGCCTGCTTTCACAGGTGGCGATGGTTCACCACAAAGGGCGGCCGGATCTCTTTAAATATGGAGAAAGAAAATATACGGACGAAGAACTGAAAGAGATTCTGCATGATGAAAATCGTCCGATTCTGGCAGCCGCAGATGACAGCGACTGCCTTCAGGGATATGCGTTCTGTGTGTTCCAGCAGTATAAGAACCATAATATTATGACAGATATCAAGACGTTATATATCGACGACCTCTGTGTAGACGAAAAGATGAGGGGAAAGCATATTGGAAAAATGCTGTACGATGCGGCAGTGGATTTTGCCAGGGAACACGGATGTTACAATCTGACATTGAATGTGTGGAGCTGCAACGAAAGTGCCATGAAATTTTACCGATCCTGCGGGCTGAAAGAGCAGAAAGTGGGGATGGAAGTTATTCTGTAGGAAAAAGCGGAGGAAGTACAAAATGACAACAGATATGACAGAGGGACGTATTATCCCTCAGCTTACAGAGTTTACGATACCGCTGGTGCTGGGCAATTTGTTTCAGCTTACCTATAACGCTGCCGACTCTGTGATCGTAGGTAAATTTGTAGGGGATGATGCACTGGCGGCGGTCGGGACGGCCGGCCCGATCATGAATATGGTCATTCTTTTTATCAGCGGAATGTGTATGGGAGCAGGGATTTTGATGAGCACCCAGTACGGAGCCAAAAACTATAAACGTCTGGAACGGCAGATCAGCACCACTCTGTTAGGAGGACTGGCGTTTGTTGTAGTGGTTGCGGCGCTTCTTATTGTTTGTGCTTATCCTCTTTTGAGGCTGCTGCAGGTTCCGTCAGACATAATGGACTCAGCAGCAGATTATCTGAGGATCGTTTTTCTGGGGTTGATTTTTACATTTATTTACAATTTCTTTTCCAATACCCTGCGGGCTCTTGGGGACAGCAAAGTGTCCCTGTATTTTCTTATTATCAGCGCTGTTCTAAATGTCTTGGGGGATCTGTTTTTTGTTCTTGTCCTCCAATGGGGTGTACCGGGAAGTGCTGTGGCGACAGTTTTGAGCGAGGCTCTCTGTTGCCTTTGCTGTGTTATTTACATCAAAAAGAAAGTGCCTCTAATGTGCCTGGGCAAAAAGTGGAGAGTATTTGACGGCTCCCTGCTGTGGCAGACGTTTACATACGGGATCACCAGTGCGCTTCAGCAAATGTGTGTCCAGCTTGGGAAAATTTGCGTCCAGACAGTGGTAAATGTCCAGGGCGTTGAATTTATTGCAGCCTTTACAGCGATTAACCGGGTGGATGATTTTGCCATGACTCCTCAGCAGAATATCGCCCATGCCGCAACAACATTTATGGCTCAAAATAAAGGGGCAGGCAAGATCCGGAGGATGAAGAAGGGATTTATGAGCGCCATACTGCTTGAGGCAGTCTATACGGCTGTCATCATGATAATCGTACTCATTTTCTCACGGAATATAATGGAATTGTTTGTCGGCAGCGATTCTCAGGAAGTAGTCACGTTGGGAATGTCTTACCTCCACTTAATCGCTTTTATGTATGTGATGCCGGCAGCCACCAACATCATCCAGGGATTTTTCCGCGGCCTGGGAGACCTGAAGGTAACCCTGATCAGCACGATTTTGAATATGTCGGTGCGATTCCTTGCGGCCTGGATGATGATCCATGTGATGCACGGCGGGTTTGACCGGCTGGCCTGGGCCAATTTTATCGGCTGGATCGCCATGCTCACATTTCAGATTCCAATGATACTGGTTCGGTGGAGAAAAGAGACGGTGGAGAAATAGCGGTTCTCTATTAACCGCAGCCGTGAATGATTATACCAGGAGATTTCTGTGGAACTGAATGGATGCAGATATCGATGAGAGTGTGGATCAGATCAGCGATATTTTCAGAGGGAACATTCAATGGGTTATAGACATGCAGAATAAACAGAAGTGATTTTAGGATATGGTGTGGTATAAAAAAAGTTGACAGCTTATTCTCAAGGATTTCATAATAAAACCAAGAGAATAAGGAGGTATTCAAAGTGGC
>CAJFOF010000049.1 GCA_904395885.1 uncultured Lachnospiraceae bacterium | reverse complement strand
ATAACGCCCGAATTTCCTATAGCTGAGGTCTTCGAGTCGAGAAGGAGATAATTTGTCCTGCCTCAAGGCACTTGATTGACGCGTACAAAGACGTACGCGGAATGAAAGTAACGTAGGGGCAGGACAAATTAGCCCTTCATCGACCGTATTGTCCCCTTGTACACTGACGCTATCCTTTACAGAACACCAAAGGTACCTCTTCAATATATGCCGTCTAAATCCGAATTATTCCAGTGGCAGAGAAAAAGCGTCGGGAAATCTCCCAACGCCTTGGCTTAATCCTATATATCAAACTTGCCTTCTTCCGGTTCTTCCTCAAAGTAATCCCGGTATTCCACATCGATCTGATAACGCATCCGCTTCATGCTGAAGTACAAATGTTCCTTTAAAACGTACTCCAGTCCCTCTATATCCTTCTGTTCGATTTTCTGAAACATGGCCTCATGCTCTTTTATGATCCTGGGAAAGTCTGTTTCTGTAACGAAGTCCAGCATGCGAAACCTGGTATAATGAAGCTGCTGCGCCTGAAGGATCTCCCAAAGCTTTTGCTTTTTTGTTTCTTCAAACCAAATGCTGTGCATCTCAGCGTCCATCCTGTAAAACTGTTCCGGCTTGAAATCCGAATCCTGGATGATCGCCTGCTGTCTGCGGATCTCATAGCGAATCCGCTCCATCATCATAGGGGTGACGATTTCCATGAAATCCCGAAGAACCATGGTTTCCACTGCCACCCGCATGTAGATCATCTGTTTGATATTGCTCAGACTTAAAAGTGTCACATAGATTCCTTTGTAAGGAACTGTCCTAATAAAACCCTGTTCCTGCAAGAGTCTCAAGGCATCCCGAACCGGTGTCCGGGAAACTGAAAAACGCTCACAGATCTCATTTTCGCGAATCAGTTGGCCGGGCTTTAATTCCAAGTCCAAAATATCTTTTTTTAATTCCTGATAAACCATCTCTTCCCGGTTCTTATAACCTGTCTCTTCCATAGCAGCTCCCTCATTCCAGGCTTTTTTGTATACAACTTAATCATATTACATACAATTCATTTTGGCAAGACCAAATTTATATTTAATTCGCTTTATCCTCCTTGTCGAAAAGGTGATCAGAAAGATACCGGATGATATCTTTTCTGGTGACAATCCCTATAAAATTTTCCTGATCGTCTACTACCGGCACAAAATTCTGGTTCAGCGCTTTCTCCATCAAATCTTCCATTGTTGTGTCAATGTTGACAGGATTGTAGTCATTGCGGCGGCTGATAATCGTTATTGAGATAGATTCCGCCTCTTTTAAATTCAGATCAAGCTTGTTCTTAATTCCCCACAAAAGATCACCTTCTGTGATCGTACCTATGTATTTGCCTGCGCGATTTATGATGGGAACACAGGAATAACGGCGGTGCTCCATTTTCTCCAGCGCCTGACGCAGTGTATCCTCCTCATAAAGGTAAGCGATATCTTTTTTGGGCGTTAAAAAAAACAATATATTCATCCATATTCCTCCAACAGTATCTATATTTAAGCGGGCTATGCCTATAAAAAAGGCCCTACGATTTTTCTTAACAGCGAAGAAAATCCTGTGCCATCTAAGTATAGCACAGGATTTCTTGTTCGCCAAGAGTGTTCTGACTACTTGCATTGAAAACCGCTTTTATTCCATAAAATCCAGTGGATCTACCGGTGCGCCCTGGTGATCCATCTCCATATAGACATTGCTTCCCTCGACGCAGTAGTACTTAGTCGGCTCTGCCACATAGCCCAGAATCTGTCCCTTCTCCAGATAGTCTCCAGCCTCTGCCTGGATTTCTTTTAACTGGCCGCAGGTCACCGTATATTCATTTCCCAGATCAAGAACGGCATAGTTTCCGATTTCCTCATTATTTCCGATTTCTGTAATCTGAGCATTGGCCGGCGCCACTACCGGCATACTGACTTCTCCCTGGATCACGATCCCCGGATTACATTTGTACTGGTCCAATGTAGGGAAATAAATTGTGGTATCCATACTGTAATCTAACAGCACATTTCCCTGAATCGGCCATGTCATCCGGCTGCTTTCGGTAAAATTCAGTGTGAGGGCTGTGGCTGACGCCTGCCCTGCCCCTGCCTGAGCTGCGTCCTCCTCATAGGTCTCGGCAGGACTCAGTTCGTCCTTTTCGGATGCATCGGCAACCCGCTCTTCTGTGTAGATTTTCTCTTCTCCTGCCATCTCTCCTGCTGGCAATTCTGCTGGCTGACCTGCGGTTTCCGCCGGAAATTCTTCATTTTCAGCGATCATGCCGGGAGATTCCTGCATCTGTAAGTAGGGCGTTTCTTCCGTCTGTCCTCCTCTGTGTATGGTCATGGTTCCCGCCGCAGCTACTATAGTCAGCAGTCCAAGGACCATCATGACAAGGACCAATTTGTCCTTGAATAACTGTCTTGCTTTTTCTTTCACGTTTATCACCTCGGTACTATTTTTACCAAACCAAGGCTTCTTATTCAGAAATCAAAGCAATATTTTTATAATAGTATTCTAAAAGATCCTGAGCCGTCCATCCCTCCTTTGCCTTTTCATTTGCCCCAAATTGAGAAAAGCCGTAACCATGCCCCATTCCCGACGAGGCCGTTCTTATTTTTTCCCCGTATTCTTCTATTGTAAAGTTGGGAGAGGGAAGCCCCAGCGCATACTGGACAGCATCTCCGCTGCAGATCTGGCTCCCTATCTGAATTTCCTCCACATAACCGGCTTCATCTCTCTTTACAATCTGAATACATCCCGGTATTTCATCGGCTCCAACCGGTTCTCCCTCTAAAATTCCTCCTATTTTTTCTGCGAATTCTTCTTTTGTCCATATCTGAATCGAAAAAAAGCCGTCCATTTCAACGTCTTTTGCACTGTCTACCGATACAAGATAGGGGTGGAGATCATCCCCCTGTCTGGTCATTCCCGCACTAGCCCGGCAAAACAACGGATCAATCAGTTCTCCCTGATAAGTTAACACCTGTCCCTCTGTCTCTTTTACGGCATTTTCCACTTTTCTGTAGAGTCCCACAAACTCTTTGCTCCCCCAGAGGGATTTTAACTGTTCTGTTTCCAGACTTTCCAATTCCAGGGAAGACTCCGGAATTTCCAAATCCTCTCCCATCTGTTTTATCAGATAGGTTCTGGCAATAATCGCCTGCGCTTTTAAGGTTTCTTCTTCGTATTCTGCCGGAATCTGCCCGGCTACCACTCCCGCCAGGTAATCCTCCAGGGTCACATATCCCCCATTTTCCCCGTCAAGCAGGATTCTTGGTTCCCCTTCTTCAGAATATTCTGCGTACTCCTCTGCCGCTGCAGTTCCGCTGAATACCAATGCCGCCCCGTAGGGAATCAGAATGCTGATGATAAGGGCTGTCCACAGTTTTTTTCCGATTTTTTCCACCTCCGGAGACTTTCATCCCTCCTACTATATGCAGTTCTGCCCATTTTTAGACGAAAAAGAGATGCTGCAGCATTTGGCAACATCTCTTTTCATTTTTTCCTTATTCTGTTTTTATTACAGTTCGATCTCTACTTTCTGCAGATGCCAGATATCGTTTACATACTCTTCAATGGTTCTGTCAGAAGTAAACTTTCCGGAGCAGGCTACGTTCAGCATAGCGGCCTTTGCCCACCATTTCTCATCCCGATAGGCCTTGTCAATCTTCTCATGGGCCTCCACATATGCACGGAAATCCTTCAAGATAAAGTAGCGGTCAGCTCTGTCACTGTTCTGTGTGTTCAGCAGAGAATTATAGATCGGCCTGAACAGTTCCGGATCCTGCGGAGAATAGAAACCGTTGATAAGCTGCATCAGCACGCGGCGGATATCCTGATCGTTATTGAAAATATCCATTGGATTGTAGCCGCCGTTATTCTCATAGTTGATGACTTCGTCGGAAGACATACCGAAGATAAAGGCATTTTCCTTTCCGACCTCTTCCACAATCTCTACGTTAGCGCCATCCATTGTGCCCAGAGTCAGGGCGCCGTTCAGCATCAGCTTCATATTGCCGGTGCCGGACGCCTCCTTGCTGGCAGTAGAGATCTGCTCGCTGACGTCAGCAGCCGCAAAAATAATTTCAGCATTGGATACCCGGTAATCCTCAATAAAAACTACCTTGATCTTGCCGTTAATGTTCTTATCATTGTTGACCACATCAGCCACAGAATTGATCAGCTTTACAGTCAGCTTTGCCACCTGATATCCTGCCGCAGCCTTTGCACCGAAAATAAAGGTTCTCGGAACAATATCCATATTGGGGTTATCTTTAAGCTGGTTGTACAGGTACATCACATGAAGGATGTTCAGCAGCTGACGTTTATACTCATGGAGACGCTTTACCTGAACGTCAAAGATGGAACGCGGATCCACATCAATGCCGTTGTGTTCTTTGATATACCTGGCCAAGCGCTGCTTGTTCTGGTATTTTATGTTGAGGAATTCCTGCTGGCAACGGTCGTCGTCAGCATAGACCGCCAGTTTCTTTATGTGAGGCAGATTGGTGATCCACTCATCCCCAATCTTGCTGGTAACCCAGTCGGCCAGAAGCGGGTTTCCGTGAAGCAGGAAGCGTCTCTGGGTAATGCCGTTGGTCTTGTTGTTGAATTTCTGCGGCATCATCTCGTAGAAATCTTTCAATTCCTGATGTTTCAGGATCTCTGTATGAAGTCTGGCGACACCGTTGACAGAAAAGCTTCCGGCGATAGCCAGATGAGCCATCTTAACCTGGCCATCATAAATAATGGCCATCTTGCGTACTTTCTCATGATCGCCCGGATAAGCCTTCTCAATGGCTGCGATAAAGCGGCGGTTAATCTCTTCTACGATCTGGTAGATTCTGGGAAGCAGCCTGGAGAACAGTTCGATGGGCCATTTTTCCAGAGCCTCAGCCATAATCGTATGGTTCGTGTAGGCACAGGTCTTGGTGGTTACTTCCCACGCCTCATCCCATTCCAGATTGTACTCGTCCAGAAGGATTCTCATCAGCTCTGCCACCGCTACAGTCGGGTGGGTATCATTTAGCTGAAATACGTTCTTCTCATAGAATTTCCGCACGTCATCGTGGTGTTCCATATATTTGGCCACCGCACGCTGAACACTGGCGGAGATGAAGAAATACTGCTGGCGCAGGCGCAGTTCTTTTCCGGCATAATGGTTGTCATTGGGATACAGAACTTCTACGATGGTCTTTGCAAGATTTTCCTGTTCTACTGCTTTCTGGTAATTTCCTCTGTCAAATTCATCCAGACGGAATACTTCCATGGGCTGAGCATCCCAGACTCTGAGAGTATTTACCACATTGTTGCCATAGCCAACTACCGGCATATCGTAAGGAACCGCCATCACGGACTGGTAACCCTTCTGAACAAAGTGATTTCTCTTGCCATCCCATACAGATTCTACATATCCGCCGAATTTAACTTCTGTGGCATACTCTGCCCGGCGAACTTCAAAAGGATTTCCATTTCTTAACCAATCATCGGGAACCTCTTTTTGGAAGCCATTCTCAATCTTCTGTTTGAACATTCCATAGCGATAGCGGATGCCGCAGCCGTATGCCGGATAGCCCAGGGTAGCCAGAGAATCCAGGAAACATGCTGCAAGACGGCCAAGGCCGCCGTTTCCCAGAGCTGCGTCCGGCTCCTGATCTTCGATAACGTTGAGGTCCAGCCCCATCTCGTCCAGAACTTCTTTGATTTCTTTTCTCGCGCCAATGTTGATAATGTTATTGCCCAGTGCACGGCCCATCAAAAACTCCATTGACATATAATAGACCGTTCTGACGTCTTCTTTTTCGTATACCTTGTGGGTGGCGATCCACTCGTCAATGATAACGTCCTTTACCGCATATGCGACTGCCTGGAACATCTGTTCCTGAGTAGCTTCATCTACGGTCTTGCGAAATAGGTTTTTTACATTATAGATAACAGATTTTTTGAAAGTTTCCTTATCAAATCCCTGATTCATGAATATTTTCCTCCTATTTTCAGCCGGATATTTTTTCAACGCCCAGCTTCACATTCTCACCATTTATATTCCATTCCTTAGAATATCCGCTCATTTGACCCAGAATGATCTCTTTTGCCATGACTTCGTTCCTGATCTCATCACCGTGAGCGTTCAGCAGATCAGCGATCTTCTCGTTCCCATCCTGATAAACGCGAATGTAATCCATCACTTCAAATCCGGCTTCCTTCCTCATGGTCTGAATCTTGCTGACCAGTTCCCGGACAAAGCCTTCCTCTATCAGCTCCGGCGTCAGGTTTGTATCCAAAACAACTGTTACGTAATTATCGCCTTCTGTTACAAAGCCGTCCTTCTGGGCAGTATCGATCAGCAGATCGTCTTTCGTCAGAACAACCTCGGTTCCGTCAAAGTCAAATGTCAGGCTTCCCGCTTCATTTAAAGTATCCATTGCCTTGCTGCCGTCGATTTCCTGAAGGGCTTTGCGGATATTTCCCAGTTGCTTGCCGTATTTCGGGCCGACGGTCTTGAGCTGCGGTTTAAAGGTGTAGGAAGTAAATTCCCTCACATCCTCTTTAAATTCTACGCTCTTGACATTTAGTTCATCCTCAATTATCTCCTGATAGAACTCAGAAAGAGAATGGTCTGCCTTCACAAACATCTTTGCAATGGGCTGACGGTTCTTGATATTGGCTGCATTTCTTGCGGCGCGGCCCATGACAACGATTTTCAGAACCTCGTCCATATCGCTTTCCAGTTCTTTGTCGATCCACTCTTCTTTTACCACAGGGAAGTCGCACAGATGGATGCTCTCCTGAGCATTCTTGTCGATACTTCTCACAAGATTCTGATAAATTTCTTCTGTCATAAACGGAATCATCGGGGCAGCCGCTTTTGCCACTGTCACCAGAGCTGTGTAAAGCGTCATATAAGCATTGATCTTATCCTGCTCCATTCCCTTTGCCCAGAAGCGCTCCCTGCTTCTTCTGACATACCAGTTGCTCATGTCGTCAACGAATTCCTGAAGAGCTCTTGCAGCCTCCGGAATCTTATAGTCATTTAAGTCGCAATCCACTTCTTTAACCATGGAATTCATCTTGGACAACAGCCATTTATCCATAACTGGCAGTTTATCGTATTCCAGTGTATACTTGGTGGCATCGAATTCGTCAATATTGGCATACAGAACAAAGAAGGCATAGGTATTCCACAGAGTCCCCAGGAACTTTCTCTGTCCTTCCATCACGGCCTTGCCGTGGAAACGGTTGGGAAGCCAGGGGGCGCTGTTGATGTAGAAGTACCAGCGGATTGCATCGGCTCCGTAAGTCTTAAGAGCGTCAAACGGATCCACGGCGTTGCCTTTGCTCTTGCTCATCTTCTGTCCGTTTTCATCCTGGACATGGCCCAGAACGATAACGTTCTCATAGGGCGCCTTGTTAAACAGGAGCGTCGATTCCGCAAGGAGAGAATAGAACCACCCGCGGGTCTGGTCTACCGCCTCAGAGATAAACTGGGCCGGGAACTGGGACTCAAACAGTTCTTTATTCTCAAATGGATAGTGGTGCTGTGCAAAGGGCATTGCTCCGGAATCGAACCAGCAGTCGATCACCTCCGGAACCCGATGCATCTGCTTGCCGCAGTCCGGACAGGTAACCGTTATTTTATCAATGTAAGGCCTGTGAAGTTCCACACCCTCCTCCGGATAGTTGGGACTCATAGCTTTCAGCTCTTCCCGGCTTCCGATGGATACCTGTTTTCCGCATTCACATTCCCAGATATTTAAAGGTGTTCCCCAGTAGCGGTTTCTGGAAATTCCCCAGTCCTGAACATTTTCCAGCCAGTCTCCGAACCGGCCCTTACCGATGGATTCCGGAATCCAGTTGATCGTATTATTGTTGCGGATCAGATCGTCCTTCACAGCCGTCATCTTGATGAACCAGGATTCCCGCGCATAGTAGATCAGCGGCGTGCCGCATCTCCAGCAGTGGGGATAGCTGTGCTCAAATTTGGGTGCTGAGAACAGAAGCCCTTTCTTGTCCAGATCCTCCAGGATCATGGGATCCGCTTTTTTGCAGAATATGCCTGCGTACGGCGTCTCCTTGGTCATCTCTCCTTTGCCGTCTACCAACTGAACGAAGGGCAGGTCATACTTGCGGCCCACATTGGCGTCATCCTCACCGAATGCCGGCGCAATGTGAACAACGCCGGTACCGTCTGTCAGCGTAACGTAAGTGTCGCAGACCACATAGAATGCCTTCTTGTGCTGTTTCTCGCAGAGAGCCACAGCGCAGTCAAACAGGGGTTCATATTCCTTAAACTCTAACTCTTTTCCTTTGTAGCGTTCCAGGATCTCGTAGGCCGGCTTTTCCTCCTCCGCCAGACTTCCCAGAACCGTATCGCAGAGAGCCTCCGCCAGATAGTAGGTATAGCCATCTGCCGCTTTGACCTTCACGTAATCCTCATTTGGATTCACGCAGAGAGCCAGGTTGCTGGGCAGAGTCCAGGGCGTAGTCGTCCACGCCAGAATATAGGCTTCTTCCCCTTTTACTTTAAAGCGGGCAATGGCAGAGCGTTCTTTTACATCCTTATATCCCTGAGCCACCTCATGGGAAGACAGAGGGGTACCGCATCTTGGGCAGTAGGGCACGATCTTAAATCCTTTATAAAGCAGCCCTTTCTCCCAGATCTTTTTCAGCGCCCACCACTCAGATTCAATGTAATCGTCGTGGTAAGTTACGTAAGGGTGTTCCATATCAGCCCAGAAACCAACGGTGGCAGAAAAATCTTCCCACATTCCTTTGTATTTCCAGACGCTCTCTTTACAGTGCTCAATAAACGGCTCCAAACCATACTGCTCAATCTGCTCTTTTCCGTCCAGACCCAGCATCTTTTCCACTTCCAGCTCTACCGGAAGGCCATGGGTGTCCCACCCTGCTTTGCGGGGTACCATATAGCCCTTCATCGTCCGGTATCTTGGAATCATATCTTTGATGACACGGGTCAGCACATGGCCGATGTGAGGTTTGCCGTTTGCCGTTGGCGGTCCGTCATAGAAGACATAGGGCGTGCCATCTTTGCGGTGTTCGATGCTCTTTTCAAAAATATGGCTCTCTTCCCAGAATTTCTCAACTTCTTTTTCCCGATCCACAAAATTTAAGTCTGTAGATACCTTCTCATACATTGTGTATTCCTCCATTCATTGTAAGCGCAGTGGGAGCCTCTCCAATCACTTTATCACAGGGAACGCAGCTTCCTATAAGATAAAAAAAGCCTCGCCCCAGAACGGGACGAAGCCTGATCTTCGTTGACCACCCATCACTGCATACTGATTATATGAGTTCCCAGTAACGTGGGAAATACGGCACGGCCTACAGCAAATCCGCTCTCAGCCTGCAACTCCAGAGTGATTTTGGATACCGCCCTACTCGCACCGGTCTTCCACCATCCCCGGCTCGCTTTCACTTTCAAACGGCTCTACTGTCTCCTTCACAGTCTTTTCTACTGATGATTATAGCCAAAACACGTTTGACACTTCCCCATTATAGGAGACCCGCCGGAAAAAGTCAAGGAAAAACCCGTTATTTCCCAGTTTTCATCCTTATTTCCAGCCCATCTCACACATGCTCTCAACTGGTCCGGACATAATAAAGACGATACAATATACTTTTTGGAGGTCTGCCATGGTTCTCTCTATTGTTTCCTATATTGTAATTCCCCTCTATACCCTGCTTTTTGCCCGCGGAACCGACTGGTTTTCTTCTAATTTTTCTGTCATCAGTTCTTTGAAAGAAAAAGAAAATGCCTTTGCCCTCTGGGGCGCGCTGGTGAGTTGCACCCTCTACCGAATGCTGTTTCCTCTCATACAGTCTGCCCCCTTTTCCAAAAACAGCTATGCCCGTCTCTGCCGTACACCATTCCGCCGATTCTGTTATCTTCTTCTGAATCTGGCCTTTTTATTTCTGATCGCCGCAGTTATAGTTCCTTATCTGCCCGGCCAGTTCCCTATCCAGGCCGGACTCCACATTTTTTTTGCATTCTTTTCTGCCGTTTTTCTCTTTCTGTGCCTGATTGTATTGATATATACTTTTTACACCAGCCGGCCGGCCCGGTATGCCCCATATTTTTTCTCTGTCTGGGCATCAGCGGCAGTCTCCATCCTTCTTCTGAAAATCGCCGGGATTGTCAGTACAGTTCTGGAAGTCTTTGTCACAATCGCCGCCTGCGTCCTGGTGAGAAAGCTGTACCGGGAAGTCTGTGGCCAGTGATTACTCTTCCCTCAATACAGGCAAAAGGTTGTCTATTTCTCTTTGAGCCTGGGACTGTAAAAATGAACTGTAGCTATAGAAGCAGTAGCCGGACACCCTGCCGGAAGCTCTCCCCGCCTCCACCTGTCTTTTTAATATATCATCCCGCCGAAGCCATTCGGATACCTCTGTGTAATCCGTCACGTCCGTACCGGCCCGGTATGCCGCCAGCCCCAGATACAGCTTTGCACTACCTTTTTCGCTGAGAGCAATCCAGGTCTTAAGATTCTCTTCAAAGCGGTACGGCGCCTCCTCCCCGGAAGGAGTTTTCGTCTCAAATCCCCAATATAGCTGCGGCATAATATAATCCACAAACCCGGCCTCTGAGAGCCACCGGTCAATATCTGTAAACAGTTTTTGATCGCTTCTCAGATGCTCCACATACCCCTGAGGGCTGATTCCAAACACTGTCTGAACCGTTTCTTCCTTAACGCTTTTATAGACGCCCTGGATGAGCTGACTTACATTTTCTCTGCGCCAGTCTGAAATTGACAGCAAAGAGCCTGAATTCTGATATTCCGGGAAATCAAACCATCTGGCCGGATCCTGATTGTTCAGTTCCGGATAAAAGTAATCGTCAAAATGGATCCCATCCACATCATACCCGGATACCACTTCTCTGACGCCCTCCATTACCAGACTGCGAACTTCCGGAGAAGAAGGATTGTAATACCATTCCCCGTCATGGTTCAGTACCCACCGGTCATTGGCGGTATCCTGGTCTGAGAGCCATTGTTTTGCCGGCGCTGTCTCCGGCACTTCCTCCCACTCCATCAGATACCCTGTAATGCGGTAAGGATTCATCCATGCGTGAAACTGCAGCCCTCTCTCGTGGGCAGACGATATCATATAAGCCAGGGGATCGTACCCCGGGGATTTTCCTGCTGACCCGGAGGCAAATTTCGACCAGGGAAACCATTGTGACGGATACATGGCGTCGCTGTGGGAACGGACATGAACAAAGACTGCGTTCATTCCCCAGTCGCGGCAATTGTCAAACATCTCGTCTACCGCCGCCTGAAAAGCCTTCTCCTCCTTGGGGAGCTTATTCCATTCCAGATAGGAGATCCACACGCCCTTCAGCTCTCTCTGCTCCAAAAGAATTCCGGGACCGGTATCCTCCCCGCCGGACGTCGCTGCTAATGTTTTGTTGTTAACCCCAAAGACGCCGGCACAGGCAATGACCAGAGCGGTCCACAGCACTGTTTTTGCAGCTTTTCTTCCCCATTTTTTCATCTGATTCGTTCCTCCGATTTTTCTTCGTTATTTTTTTATCAATCTTCTTGCCATTTTCCTCATCTGCTGGTATACTTACCAGAAAAACTATACCAAACCAATCCATCAAACAAATTTACCGGCCTGATCCCAGGGCTGAATTCAGGAGGAAAACACTATGAGCCAACAAAATCTGACACTGCTCACAGACTTCTACGAGCTGACAATGATGCAGGGCTACTTTAAGGAAAAAGATGCTAATGAAACAGTTGTATTCGATATGTTCTACCGCAACAATCCCTGCGGCAACGGTTTTGCCATCTGCGCCGGACTGGATCAGGTCATTGACTATATCAAAAATCTCCATTTTGATCAGAGCGATATCGACTACCTGGCAGGTACCGGCATGTTTGAGTCCGATTTTTTGGATTACCTGAAAAACTTCCATTTCTCCGGCGATATTTTTGCCATTCCGGAAGGCACAGTTGTCTTTCCCAGAGAACCTCTTGTAAAGGTCATTGCTCCTATTATGGAGGCCCAGCTTATTGAGACAGCTCTCTTAAATATCATCAATCATCAGAGCCTGATCGCCACGAAAACTTACCGTATCGTTCATGCTGCTCAGGGAGATGGAGTTATGGAATTTGGCCTTCGCCGTGCCCAGGGGCCTGATGCCGGCGTTTACGGCGCCAGAGCTGCCATGATCGCAGGCTGCATCGGAACTTCAAACGTTCTTTGCGGCAAGATGTTTAACGTTCCGGTAAAGGGAACGCATGCCCATAGCTGGATTATGAGCTTTCCTGATGAGCTTACCGCTTTCAGAGCTTATGCAAAACTGTACCCGTCTGCATGCATTCTTCTGGTAGACACCTATGACACTCTGAATTCCGGTGTCCCCAACGCCATCAAAGTCTTTAAAGAAATGCGGGAGGCCGGCATTCCGCTTACCTTCTATGGAATCCGTCTGGACAGCGGAGATCTGGCCTATCTTTCCAAACGGGCAAAAGCCATGCTGGACGAGGCCGGCTTTACAGATGCCGTCATTACCGCGTCCAATGATCTGGATGAAGAGCTGATCAACAGCTTAAAGCTCCAGGGGGCTGCCATCAATTCCTGGGGTGTCGGCACCAACCTGATCACTTCCAAAGATTGCCCCTCCTTCGGAGGCGTCTACAAACTGGCTGCCATCCGCGACAAAAATACCGGAAAGTTTATTCCTAAGATCAAGCTTTCCGAAAATGCAGAAAAAATCACCAATCCCGGCAATAAGACTATCAAACGGATTTACAACAAAGAAAACGGAAAAATCATTGCAGACCTGATCTGCCTGGTGGAGGAAGAATTCGACGCTTCTAACTCTCTCCTGCTTTTCGATCCGATCCAGACCTGGAAAAAGACTCACCTGGCTCCTCACAGCTACACGCTCAGAGACCTGATGGTTCCTGTTTTTCTTCACGGCGAATGTGTCTATACATCTCCGGCTGTCATGGACATTCGCGATTACTGCCAGAGGGAACTGGCTACATTGTGGGATGAATCCCGACGTCTGGTCAATCCCCACAGCGTCCATGTGGATCTGTCCAACGAACTGTGGCATATTAAGAATCAGCTTCTGGAAAGCTACCATGTCAGATAACAAAATTGTATCATATTTCTTATAAAAAATAACCTCAGTTATATTTTTTGCGACAAATATCCGGTATAATGGAGCTAAAGTATGAAATCTTTACAGACTGAAGGAGGTTTTATTATGAGCATGGGGCAAGCCACGAAGATCTATGCCAAAGGCCACGATAATCTTGCATTAAAAGTGACAAAGGGACATTTTTCTTCCGACCGTTTCCACATTAATTATTATATCGATATGACCGATCTGAAAATGCGTCAGTCCAACGCTGAGGCAGTTGCAAAAGCAATTGTCCAGAAATATGTTAAGCGTGTTAATCTGGCCGGCGGTGTACCTGCCACAGCATCAGAATATTACAATCAGCTTTCCGAAGCTTACGCTGTAACAGCCCCCATTGACACCATCATCTGCATGGACGGCTGCGAGGCCATCGGCGCTTATATCGCCAAAGAATTATCCAGTGTGGGATTTGCTACCACCAATACCCATAAGACCACCTATATTCTGACTCCAGAATTTGATTCTGCCGGACAGATGGTGGTACGGGACAATATCAAACGTATGCTGAAGGGCAAACACGTCCTGGTGGTACTGGCAACCGCCATGTCCGGACACACCATAGCAAAGAGTATCCGGTGCATTTCCTCCTACGGTGGCATCGTGGAAGGTATCTCTGTTATCTTTGCTGCAATCAGTGAGATCGAAGGCCATCCGGTCAATTCTGTATTCGATGCTTCCGATCTGCCCGGTTTCCGCCTGTCAGAGCCTGATGACTGCCCGGACTGCAAGGCCGGCGTAAAGCTGGATGCTATTGTCAACAGTTACGGTTATACCGTTTTAGACTAAAAAGCCTGAAAAATGAATTTGCGGAACGGCATAGAATTTCACGCCGTTCCGCTTTTTTATCGTTTTATGAGTGATCGTCTGTTCGACGATTTAGAGATGATTTTCTCTCCCTAATACCCCAACAGAGGAAGGATGTTTTTAGGTTCATCGTGAATCACCAGATCTGCCTTCTCATCGGCATATTTCTCATCTTTATGAATGACTGCCAGATACCGGCCTTCAAAATAGCGAATATACGTTCCAAACACTTCAGAATCCAGATGTGTTCCCAGCAAGATCAGCATATCCGCCTTTTCGATTTCCTCGGTCGTTGAGGTCATTTTTTGGCTGTCTACCATTTCCCCAAACAGCGAAACCAGCGGCCGAATCACATGACCGCAGTTTTCGCACAACGGCACCACCGATTTGCTATTTTTAATATATTCCATTGAATACATCTTTTTACAATGGGGGCATTGGTTCTGATAGATACTCCCGTGAAGGTTAATTACATTGGAGCATCCTCCTCTCTGAGAAAACTCATAAATATTGCTGCTGATGATACACTGGAGCTTTCCCGCCTTTTCCATAGCGGCCATAGCGAATGCGGATGCAGACGGCATCAGGTCTGCAAGAATTTCTTCTCGGTAAAATTCAAAAAACTGGCGGGTTTTGGTGTTGTAATAGGAGCTGGTAAAGATTTCTTCCGGGGAAGCTCCATACTTCTCTTCAACGGCGTAAGCCTTCTCCGGCGTTTTGATCCCCATAAATCCATTTTCTGTCATCATGCCGGACCCGCAGACTGCAACGGTATACCGGCTGTCTTCCAGCATATCTTTTAGTTTCTCAATTCTGAAATCAGCCATAGCATAACCTCCCCATTTTTTAAATTGTGTTAGGAATATTATACTATAAATCAGCCGCTCTCTTCAAGAAATTTATCCGTTTTCTTTCTCTTTCATTCGTGTCAGTGTACACTAACGCTACTCTGTGGAAAGTGCTGCGTACTCTTTATCTGAGATGCGGTCATACCACTCAAGTCCGGTAAGCTCGGGGTTCGTATTGACAGCGATATGGGCAAATTCTGTGTTTGCGCTTCCCCCATGCCAGTGACGCACACCAGGCGGGCAGAAGGCAACATCTCCGGGATGCAGAACCTGAACCTTCCCGCCCTCTGTCTGATGGGCTTCCGGCGATGAAACAACCCCCATGGCATCCGCCGTATTTTGCAGGGCCTCATTTTCATAGGCCGGCACAAAATCAGGCACCAGGATTGACAGAAGGTCATCATCATGGTGATATGCCATGTAGGGCTCTGTGTCAAGGATCATGGTCGCCCCTCCCTCACCAGTATAGGGCTCCCATTGGGGAAGGCTATCTGCTGAAGGCACACCATCCCTTGCAAAGCTGATCCATGCCTGGCTCATCATCTCTTCCACGGCCTCCTGCTCCGCTGTGGGATCTTCCACATTTTCAAATACGTAAGGGATCTCCGCCCCGTGGTAGGAATTCCCATAGGTAAACATATAGGCATATACGGGTGCCCCACCCTGATCTGCCTTGTGGGACATGATGTCTAAAAGCGGAATACGGATCGTAGTCGTATCTACCATATCCGCTGTAAGGCCTTCTTCATTGGGATATGCCTCCAAAAGAGCCTCCGAAAGCTCCTGAGTCTCCTCAATAGGTTCTGACTCAAAAAATCCGCTCCACTCATTTAAGTTGCTGCCAGTCCATGGAATATCCTCCTCCCAGAGCTGCAGGTATCTGAAGTTCCTCACCTGTCTCGGAAAGAGCCTCCGAAGCCGCTGCCTGAAGTTCTTCCACGGGAACTGTCTGTATCTCCTCTATATTTTGCGGATCTATTTCAAGTCTCTCCAGTATGTGCTCTGCCAGCCTGGTGCTGGCTTCCTGAGAGTTGAATACCGGCCCCATGGTCGCCGTGGCTCCGCTCTGCACAATGCCTTTCTCAAAAAGGCCCTCTGCATACGGGGAGGTCATAAGAGCCAGCACTTTGGCCCCGCCGCCCGACTGCCCGAATATGGTCACATTCTCAGGGTTCCCTCCAAAGGCCTCAATGTTATCCTGTATCCACTGAAGGGCATCTACAATGTCCATCATGCCTACATTGGCAGAATCCTGGTACTTATCGCCATAGGCGGAAAGATCCAGAAATCCAAAGGTATTGAGCCTGTGGTTTACACCTACCACTACCACGTCTCCGTCCCGGCTCATATTTTCTCCGTCAAACTGCGCTTCATTGGCAGAACCTGTGGAAAATCCGCCGCCGTGGAGCCATACCATAACCGGACGTTTTTCTCCGTCATTGACTCCCGGAGTCCAAATATTTAAATTCTGGCAGTTATTGTCGGTGCCGCTTTGATCTGCCTCTCCGCCTACTCCATTTATCACTCCCTGAGGCGACATCGGCCCATAGCTGTCAGCTACCAGTACTCCCTCCCAGGGTTCTACTTCCTCAGCAGGCACAAAGCGCTCCTTCGCCTCCGCATAGGGCACCCCGAGGTAACTCCAGATCCCGTCGTGGTCTGTCCCCTGTACCAGCCCTGCTGTGGTCTCTGCGATTCCTTCTTCCGAAGAAACCGCCTCCTGAGAAGGATCTGTCTCTGAGGCCTCACTGGCTGCCTGCGGTGTCTCCGTTTGATTGTTCCCCTGACTGCTGCAGGCCGACAGGGCAAAAGCCAGCGTGCCTGCCGCCAGGCCAAGAATCATTCTTTTATGTAATCTCATAGAATCCGCTCCCTTCCTTTTTACTTTTCGTGTTGTACATATTATAATCTGCACCTGGCTTTTTGCGGAAGTTCCGATAAGTTCTTGAGTTTATACCTTTTGATTATAACTGAGAAGGAATCCTTGACAGACAAAAAGTATGAAGACGATATCGGCGCTTGGCAGAGCTTTCACAGTAATAAAAAATCAGCGGCAAACTTTCACCGCTGATCTCAGGTTTCTTTCTCAATCCAATCGAATCGGATCTCCTCCCCCTCAAATACAATCAGAAGGCCAAACAAATACCGATATCTCTCTGAATTTAAAAATTCCCTTATCTTCTTTTTGTCGTTTAAAATATCTCTCTCATCAGACCACCATCCCTTACACTCCATTACCAGAAGATTGGCGGTATTCGTCCCCCGTTTGTGTATGATCAGATCCGGATAACAGCCATTAGGCCATCCCGACAGCCGTTTTATCGTGTCAATGTCCTTGTTGTATTCAACATCCAAATCATACTTTTTCAGCGCTTTATTCATACTCATCTGATTGTTTAAGTATACGCCAAATCGGAAACAGATACTCCGCTCATGAGCGTGGACATTCTCATAACTGCTGTCATAAATCAGATTTCTGTCAAATAAATACAGTTCATCGCCAGCCTTTTTTATACATCTGGTCAATTCTTTTTTTATCTTGCCGATATAGTCAACTTCGTACATATCTTGCATTGCCATTCTCCTTGCTCTTCTTATAGTACACTCGGTTTCATGCAGCGCTGGATGCTTAAGAAGATTATAGCAAACGCGGTGAGACCTGACAATCGTTTCTCTCCATGTAAATCTCAGGCTGCAGATCCGTGCCTTTCAACACTCTGGATCGGAATAATCCGGTATTTTATTTGAATAAAAAGGAAAGGATCCGCTGCTCATCGCAGAGAATCCTTATGTAGGCCGTTTTGCCAGCTCGCTGTTGGCATTATAGCAAATCTGTTAATGACGGTCAAGAAAAGCACCTGAGAATTCATACAAAATCATACTTTCAGACAAATATTCACCGGTGCAAACGCCTCCTCGTCAGAGTCCACACCGCTCCCAGTACAATCATCACCACCAGGCTCACCGTCCAGATGATCCATAAATTATTGGTTCTCCCACCGCCCGGATCGACGCCGTCACTGCAAAGCAGCCAGCCGATGAAAAAACCGCAGGGATACCCGATTCCGGCTCCCAGCAAACCCTCCCTGGCCTTTCCCAGATAAGCAATTACCAGAACAATCAGAGAAAAGACTCCCAGGACCAAAGGCCATTGTTTCATTCCGTGAAGATCAAACAGTACATACCGGATCCCCACGTAGGACAGCACAACCAGGAAAACCATTTCAGCCAGCAGAGCTTTTCTGCTGTTCATCCATTTACAATCCAGGAAAATCACTTCTTGCGCCCTCCTTCCCCTCTAAAAAATACTATAGCTTTTTTCGATTTATTTTTGGCAATGGGGACAAAATGTGCTGCTTCGTCCTCCAATCACCATGCGGCAAAGCGTTGATCTGCAAATCGGGCAAGGCTCTCCCCCATGGCCGTAAACCTGTAAAAACGGTGTATTTCGGTAATCCCGCCCCTTTGTTTCCAAATACTCTTTCGGAGACATGTCATTCTTTTGAATAAAAAATGACAGACAATCCGGAATAACCTGGGCAAGAAGTTTCCATTCTTCTCCAGTTAATCCCTTTGCTGGCCGCGCCGGGTGAATCTTGGCCAGGAATAAAATTTCGTCCGAATAGATATTCCCAATTCCGGCTATTATGGTTTGTTCCATTAAACACTCTTTGATTGATTTCTTCCGGTTTCCTAATCTGGCAGATAGATATTCCGCTGTAAAATCCGGGGCAAGGGGCTCTTTGCCTAATTTCTCAATTCCGCTGTATGTATCTGCTTCGCCTTTTTGAAGTAACCAAAAGCGGCCGAAACGGCGTGTGTCCGAAAAACGCAGTTCCCTGTTGCTGTTCAGCCGTAAAATAATATGCGTATGCTTTTCTTCCGGGTAGTCTGTCGGTGTCAGCAGTAAGCAGCCGGTCATTCGCAAGTGAATGATGATCCGATCGCCACTTTTTAGCATAATAACAAGAAATTTCCCCCGCCGTACCACCCTATCACAAATCTGTCCCCTAAGGCGGCAGCAAAATTCATTGACAGTAGGGTGTGCAACTACTTCCGGGCGTTTGACAATAATCTGCTCAATCGCAAGTCCTTGTATCTGCGGCTCAATCACTCGCCTTACGGCTTCTACTTCCAGCAATTCCGGCATGGTTGTCACCGCCTTTCTTTGTTTTCATACTGGTCTTACTTTCTGGTTGGAAACGATGTCCCTGACTCAAACTTCTCCGCCACCTCCTTCAGAAACTGTCTGATAGGTAAATGCTGTGGACAAGCCTTCTCACATTGCCCACAGCCAATGCAGTCGCTGGCCTTTCCGTAGTTTAAAGAAATATTGTTATAGTAGGCCGCCTGGCTGGAAAAGCTGCCGGTGGTGCGGGACACATTGTTAAACAGAGCGAAATATTGGGGAATGGCGATATTTTTCGGACATCCGTGGGTACAGTAGGCACATCCCGTGCATGGGATCGGGGTATTCTTTTCAATAATCTCCCTGACCTGGTCAATGATCTTTTGCTCTTGCGGTGCAATCGGCTCAAAGTTCAGGAACGTATCCCCATTATCTTCTATCTGCTCCATGGTGTTCATTCCCGATAGCACCCTTGTCACGCCCTCTTGGCTTGCGGCAAAGCGCATGGCCCAGGAAGCATTGGATTTGTCGGATCTGGCCTGCTTCAGCAGCTCATCCGCCTCCTGAGGCAAATTCACAAGGGTACCGCCCTTGCAGGGTTCCATCACCGTAACCGGCTTTCCGTACCTGTGCGCTATTTCCAGGCAGCGGCGGGACTGAACATTGGGCTGCTCCCAATCCATATAGTTGATCTGGAGCTGAATAAAATCCAACATACCTCCGTACTGAGCCAGAATCTCATCCAAAAGCTCCGGCGTATCATGGAAGGACATCCCAATCTGGCGGATTTTTCCCTCAGCTTTTTTTCTCTCCACAAAGCCAAAAGCGTCATACTTTTTGCATTTTTCGTAGACATTGGTGCCCATATTGTGCAGCAGATAGTAATCAAAATACTCTACGCCGCAGTGTTCTAACTGCTCGCTGAAAATCCTCTCCATATCATCCGCATCTCGAAAATCCCGCAGGGGCATCTTTGTCGCCAGCCGGAAGCTGTCACGGGGATACCTCTCTGTCAGCGCCTTCCTCACTGCCTCCTCTGCGTGATATCCGTGGTAAGTATATGCGGTATCAAAGTAAGTAAAGCCCTTTTTCAGAAAAGCGTCAAACAACTGCTCGATCTTCTCGTAATCAAAAGAATCCGGCTGATCTGCCTGCAGCACCGGAAGCCGCATACATCCAAAGCCAAAATCTACTTTCCGTCCCTGAGACATACCATTCTCCTCCTCATCTCTTCTGCTGTTGTCTATATGGTGCAGATTCTTTTCATTTCTATTTTACTCCGTTGTGGTTTTTCTTTCAATATCGAATCCGGCGAAAACGCATCAGCCCAGCTAATGTGAAAAAACAGACTGTCCTCTCCAGCCTGATATCGTCAAGATTAGTTGACACATTTATCTCAAAGATATCACTGACTATGCTACCAGTTCCAAAGCCTCATAATACTGCCTGCGTTTTAT